>NZ_VHLC01000050.1:0-60311 GCF_006547355.1 Myxococcus sp. AB036A
ATAAGAGACAGGTCCCACCGTGCCCCCCCTGACGACCCCGTCTCGGGAAGCACTCACCGCCGTGCTCGACGCGCTCCAGGCCGCGCGGCCGACGGATGTCCGGGACACCGCCGCCTTCGAGCACCTGCTGCGCACCTACCGGGACCTGCTCGCCGTCGCGCGCGCGGAAGGCGAGCGGTGATGCTGTACGCGGGCATCGCGGGCTCGATGCTCGTGGGCATCCTGCTGGGTCTGCTCGGAGGTGGCGGCTCCATCCTCATCGTGCCGCTGCTCATCTACGTGCTCGGCGTCGAGCCTCGGACGGCCATCGCCATGTCCCTGGTGGTGGTGGGCGTCACCAGCGCCAGTGGCGCCTTCCTCCACGCGCGCGCGGGCCGCGTCCGCTGGCGCACCGCGCTCGTGTTCGGCGCAGGGGGCATGGGCGGGGCCTTCCTCGGTGGCCGGCTCAATCCCCACCTCGCGCCCGACACGCTGCTGCTCCTGTTCGCGGGCGTCATGGTGGCCGCCGCCGTGGCCATGCTTCGCCGCCGGGAAGCCGGGCCCGCCGCCACCAGCGTCTCCCCGCTCCCCGCTCCCCGCGTGCTCGCACAGGGCATCGCGGTGGGCGTGTTGTCGGGACTGGTGGGCGCCGGGGGCGGCTTCCTCATCGTGCCCGCGCTGTCACTGGCGGGGCTGCCCATGCCAGTCGCCACCGCCACGTCCCTGGTGGTCATCGCGCTCCAGTGCGCCGCCGGCCTGGTGGGCCACCTGGGCCACCTGGACCTGCCCTGGATGCTCACCGGCGAAGTCCTCCTGGCCGCGATGACGGGCAGCCTCGTGGGCGGAAGGCTCGCGGGGCGCGTGTCCCCCGCGTTGCTGCGCAAGGGCTTCGCCGTGTTCGTACTGACCACCGCCGCCTTCCTCCTGAGCGCCCAGGCCCCCGCGCCCCTGCGTGAGCGCGTATGGACGGAGCGGCTGTGGCTCTGGAGCGTGGCGCCTCTTGCCGTGGGCATTCCCGTAACGGTGTGGCGCCTGCGCGTGGCCCGCCAGCGTCAGGCCGCGCAGGCCCTGTCCCGGTGAGGCACCGTCACGTGGACGCCAGCGGCACGGTGAAGCGGAAGGTGGAGCCGTGCCCCAGCACGCTCTCCACCCACAGACGGCCGCCATGCCGCTCGACGATGTCCCCGCAGATGTAGAGCCCCAGCCCCAGCCCACCAAAGCCGGAGATGGGGGCGTTGCGAGCGCGGAAGAAGCGCTCGAAGAGGTGCGCCTGCTGGTCCCGCGGAATGCCGATGCCTTCGTCCTGGACGGAGACATGGGCGTGGCGGTCCTCCCGAGCCACCCGGACGCGAACCGTTCCCCCACTGGGGCTGTACTTGAAGGCGTTCTCCATCAGGTTGACCAGGACCTGCGCGAGCCGGTCCGCATCCCCCAGGACGACCAGGGGCGCCTCCGGCGCTTCGTACTCGACCCGGTGGTGCGCGCTGGACAGGCGCATCTCGGAGACGACGTCATGGGCCAGCTCCTGCAACACGACGGGCCCATGCTTCAGCGTCAGCCGCCCTTCCTGGATGCGCGAGGTGTCCAGCAGGTCATTCACCAATCCCGTCAGGCGGCTCACCTGCATCAACGATTTGTCCACGTGCCGGGCGGAGGCCCCGTCCCCCTCGGCGCCGTGTTGCCGCAGCATCTGGAGGTGCAGCTTCAGCGGCGTGAGCGGCGTCTTCAGCTCGTGCGCGGCGATGGACAGGAAGTCGTCCCGCACGCGGATGGCCTCCTGGGCTTCGCGCAGCAGCCGCTCGCGCTCGGCCTCGGCCTGCCGCTCCGCCGTCACCTCGCGGTAGCTCCACACGCGGCCAATGATGGCGCCCCCCATCCGCTGCGGCAGCGACTTGCGCTCCAGGATGCGCCCGTCCAGCAGCTCCACCGTCTCCACGTCCACCTGCTCGGAAGGCTCGAAGCGCTCCCGGATTCGCGAGGTGAACGACTCCGGGTGTTTCACGCCGCCCGCCGCGCGCACCAGCACCCGCTCCGCGTCGCGGTCCACCATCATCTCCTCGGTCAGCCCCCAGATGTCGAGGAAGCGCTTGTTGAAGGCCGTGACGCGCTTGTTCAGGTCCACCACGATGACGCCTTCCGCAATCGAGTCGAACGTGGCGCGCAGCACCGAGTTCATGTGCGCCAGGCTCTCCGGCGCGTGCCGCGTCAGACCGCCTTCGGCGACCTGCCCCATCGAGGACTCAGGAAGCTGGAGGCGCGCGCAGGCGCCCAACAATGTCCCCTGCTCATCGAACACGGGCAGGACGAAGGCCTTCAGGCCCGACTCCTCGTGGACACCGGCCTTGCCCTGGAGCGCGGGCCGCATCGCCTGCGCGAGCCAGGGCAGCCGAGCGAGCACCGCGGCCACGGGACGCCCTTGGAAGGGCTCACCCTGCGGTCCGGTGGCGTGTGTCAGCGCATCGTCCATCCAGAGCACGCGTCCGTGCGCGTCGACGATGAGCGCCGCCTGGAGCGCCTGCCCCAAGCTCAGCAGCCCCGGAACGACGTCGGCCCCGCTCGGGTGACGGGCCTCGGCAGGCCCCGGCGCGCCCCATCCGCTCCGTCCTTCCTCATGGATGTGGGCCTTCGACATGGGCGCTCCTCGGCCTCGTTGGCGGGACATTTCCGGCGGAAAGATGCGGCGCCCGCCAAGGGCATGAAAGGGGCCCCCCTGCTCGTCCGCCACCGCCGAAGGGGCTCCGACTCCCAGGCCGCTTGCCGTGCGAAAGCGGTAGGCTTCCGCCACATGACGACCTCCCGCCTCGCGATGCTGTTCCTGGTGCCCGTGCTGGCCACGGGCTGTGCATCCACCGCCGGCGCCACCCGGCCGGACGCGCCCGCGACGGAAGCGGCGGCCCCCGAGGCCACGCCCAGCGCGCCCTCCGGATATGGCTACAGCAAGGACGACCCCATCCACGTGGGCGGCGGCGTCGAAGGGGAACACGAATACCTCCAGCACCTGCGGGGGCCAGAGGGGCAGAAGGTCCGCTACGAGCGGGAAGGAAGCTGCTGCGCCTTCGAGTCGGAGGGCTCGCCCTTCGGGACCGGCATGCTCGACGTGTACGTCGTCAGCTACGAGGGACTCGAGAAGCCGGTGGTGCTGTACCTCAACATGTATGACAGGAAGGACCCGCGGGCCCCCGAAGGCTTCCGCCTGGACTGACGCGCGCTAGGAGCAGTCCTCGGTGATGGGACCTGCGACCAGCGGGCCCGACATCCATTCCGACAGACACATCGGACCGCGTCTCGATGTCGCGCGGGTCCGCCGCCAGCACGGGGCTGACGCCGCTCATGCAAACGAGCAGGAATCCAGACACACGAGCGAAGGTCTTCACGGCCCTGAATTGTAGCAGGCACGCGTCTCCGCCGTTGACCGCTGCCAGTTCCGCACGGACATTCCCAGCATGACGCTGAGAGCCATGACCGATGTGGGCGCCGAGCTGGGCCTGTCTCCCGAAGACGTGCTGCCGTGGGGAACCCACCGCGCCAAGGTGTCGCTGGACGCGCTCGGCAAGCGGGGCGGCCGGCAGGGACGCCTGGTGCTCGTGTCCGCCATCAACCCCACGCCACCAGGCGAAGGCAAGACCACCATGTCCGTGGCGCTGGCCATGGGCTTGCGCAAGCGAGGGCGCCGCGCGGTGGCGGCCCTGCGCGAACCGTCACTGGGCCCTGTCTTCGGCGTGAAGGGCGGCGGCACCGGCGGCGGGCAGGCCAGCCTGGAGCCCGCGGCCGACATCAACCTGCACTTCACCGGGGACTTGCACGCCATCACCAGCGCCAACAACCTGCTGTCCGCGCTGGTGGACAACGCCGTCTTCTACGGCCAGCCGGTGGCCCTGGATGCCACGCGCGTGCGCTGGCGGCGCGCGCTGGACATGAATGACCGCTTCCTGCGCAACGTCATCGTCGGCCTGGGCGGCAAGGCGCAGGGCGTGCCACGCGAGGACCACTTCGACATCACCGCCGCCAGCGAGGTCATGGCCATCCTCGCGCTCGCGGAGGGCCTGAAGGACCTGGAGGCGCGGCTGGGACGCGTCATCATCGGCCACACCCGGGACGGCCAGCCGGTGCGCGCGCGCGACGTGGACGCGGCGGCGTCCATGGTGGCGCTGCTCAAGGACGCGCTGATGCCCAACCTCGCCCAGACGCGCGAGGGCGGCCCCGCGCTGGTGCACGCGGGCCCCTTCGCCAACATCGCGCACGGGTGCAGCTCCGTGATGGGCACGCGCATGGGGCTGGCCTACGCGGATGAAGTCATCACGGAGGCGGGCTTCGGCTTCGACCTGGGCGCGGAGAAGTTCCTGGACATCAAGTGCCGCAGCAGCGGGCTGTGGCCCCGGGGCGTGGTGCTGGTGGTGACGCTGCGCGCGCTGAAGCACCACGGAGGCGCCTCCCCCGCGCGCGTGGCCGAGCCGGACCGCGAGGCCCTGGTTCGCGGCTTCGCGCACCTGGAGAAGCACCTGGAGTCGGTGGCCGCCTTCGGCCTGCCGGCCGTGCTGTGCGTCAACCGCTTCCCGCAGGACACCGAATCCGAACTGGAAGAGCTGCGCGCCTTCGGCAAGGCCCGTGGCGTGGAGACGGCCGTGTGTGATGGCTTCTCGCGAGGGGGTGACGGCTCGCTGGAGCTGGCCGACTGCGTGCTGGAGATGCTGGACGGCACGGACGCCGCGCCGCCCCAGCCGCGCTTCCTCTACGACGTGGCGCAGTCGCCCGAGGAGAAGGTGGCCGCCATCGCCCGCACCGTCTACGGCGCGGACGACGTGGCCTTCACCGCGAGCGCGAAGAAGGACCTGGACGCCGTGCGCGAGCTGGGCGGCGCCGGGCTGCCCGTGTGCATGGCGAAGACGCACCTCTCGCTGTCGGATGACCCCACGAAGCTGGGACGGCCGCGCGGCTTCACGCTCACCGTGCGCGAGGTGCGGCTGTCCGCGGGCGCGGGCTTCATGGTGGCGCTCACTGGAGAAATCCTCACCATGCCCGGCCTGCCACGCGAGCCCGCTGCCCGCCGCGTCACCGTCCACGACGACGGGCGCGTCACCGGGCTGATGCAGGGGGAGTGAGCCGAGCCCCAAGCCGGGGTGCCACCCAGGACGGTGGCACCCTCGCGGCCCCGAGGCAGCGTCAGATGCGGAAGCCGGTGGACAGCTCCTGGAGCTGTCCCAGCGACGCGTTGATTTGCGTCACCGCCTGCTCGGCCGTCATCGTGGCCGTCACCACGTCCGCCATCATGGAGGACAGCGTGGTCATCACCTCGGTCATCTGCGCGATGCCCGCGTTCTGCTGGGTGACGGACGCCACAATCTGGCGCGCGGCCTGACTGCTCTCCTGCACCACGGTGGTGATTTCCTTCAGCGTGTTGGCCGAGGCGAGCACCTGCTCGATGCCCTCCTCCATCTTCTCGCTGTCGCCCTCGGCGATGCCCACCGTCTGGCGGATGGCCTGGTTGATTTCGAGCAGAATCTTGCCAATGCGCTGGGTGCTCTGCAGCGACTGGCCGCTGAGCGAGCGCATCTCCCGCGCCACCACCGCGAAGCCCCGGCCCTGCTCCCCGGCGCGCGCCGCTTCGATGGCCGCGTTGAGCGCGAGCACGTTGGACTGGTCCGCCAGGTCCTTCACGCTGCCGATGATTTCACCGGCATGCACGGCCTGGTCGCTCAGGTGCGCGATGCTGCCCACCAGCGCGCCCACGCGCTGGCGAATCTGCTGGAGGCCCTCGGCGCTCTTCTCGATGGACTCCTGGCCGGACGCGCTGAACGTATCCGCCTGTCCCGCCACGCGGAGCACCATCTCCGCGCGGCTGGCGGCCATGCTGGACGTCTGCGCGATTTCGGCGATGGTGGTGCTCGCCTCGGTGAGGCTGCGGGACTGATTGGTGAGGAAGTTCACTTGCTCCTGGCTGGCCTGCGTCAGCGTCTTCGCCGCGTTCGTGAGGTCCGTCACCACCGTCTGGATGGTGGTGGGCACGTTGCGCAGCCGGGTCACCATGACCTGGAAGCCGCGCGCCAGCTCGCCCACCTCGTCGTGGGCGCTCACGTCGATGGCCTGCGTCAGGTCGCCCTTCTCCGCGATGCGCGTGGCCACGTGGGTCAGCTTCGCCAGCGGCAGCGTCACCTCGCGGTGCAGCCAGTAGGCCAGTCCCACCGTCAGCGCGATGCACAACAGCACCAGCACGCACACCGTCCAGGTGGTGGCGCGGTGCAGCCCGGCCACCTCCGCGTAGGAGGTCGCGATGGCCTGGCCATCCGCTTCCACGGCCCTCTCCAGCTCATGGGACAGCCCCGCGGCCAGGGACTCCACGCTCGCGAGCGCGGACGCCGCCTTCTCGTCCCCCTCCACCGCGAACGTCACCGCCGCCCTGGAGTTCCTCCAGTACGTGGCCAGGGACGACTTGAGCTCATCCACCCGCTGGAGGTTCGCGCCCGGTACGGCCCTCGTCAGGTCGAGCTTCGACTGGAGCTCGTCCACCTCCGCGCGCAGCGGCTCCAACCCGCCCGCCTTCGCCGCCACCGCCGCCAGCACGTTGCGGTGCAGACCCGGGAAGCGGTGCATCACCTCACGGTTCAGCTCGATGGTGGGGACCTGCGAGCTGCTGATGCGCGCGTACACGCCACCGGAGCGCGCGCCCAGGGCGATGAACGCCACCAGGATGGCCACCAGGAACACCGCGACAACGGCCGGCAACAACATCATCTTCTGCTTGAGCTTCAGACGCACCCGCTGGCCTCCCCGCTACCGTGAGCACCCTTCAACGCCCGCGACTCCACGCCGCGCGCCGCGGCCAGAATCCGGCTGTGGAAGAGCCACCCCGTCTTCCAGGGCCCGCTGCGCCAGCACATGTCGCCATCCTTCCGTGAACTCCCGTGGGAGCCACAAACCCGCGCGGCCGGTGCTCACGCCGCGCGTCGTAGGATAGCCAACTGTCTGCGGGCTGGTAACTCTCACCACCCGTGTCATTCAGACGGACGCGGAGCGCCATGAAAGACGGGTAGGACCCGACCCCACCTGCGGGAGATCATTCCAACCCATGGCCTGGTTTCACCACGCGCTCCGGGTAGGAGGGCAGGCCGTCGCTTCCCCGGTGGAGCCCCGTCTCAGCGCACGGAGCGCTGGAGCGCGGGCGCAATCTCCTGCTGGCAGGTCGCGTCACATTCCGTGAAGCGGGTGAGGAAGTCCGCCATCTGCGCGCAGCGCCTCGGGAAGCGGCTGGTGCCCGCATCCCCCATGCACATCTCGCGGAAGGAGTCGCGCGTCTCCTGGAAGAGCGAGGCCCGCTGCGCGGGTGACAGCGCGTTCAGCGCCCGGTTCTCCCCGCCCTGGAGGTACAGCCAGACGCCGGCCAGCAACAGCAGCACCAGCCCCACGAGCACGGCCTTCCGAGTCCGCTTCTCGGCCAGCGAGGGGCCCCGGGCTCGGGAGAAGACGTTCTCCTCTTCACCGTCTTCGGGCGGTGGGCCGCCTGCCATCATCCCCATCAAGCGCATACGCCCCCTGTTCCAGCCCAAACCGGAGAGCAACGCCAGCACGGAGTGCAGCGGATGTGCGGGAACCGCCAACAGCCGGGCTGCCATTGCGCGTGCTCCCGCACGCTGCGCGGGAGTCTGACCGCGCGGCGGCGCGGATTGCTCCTAGGATAAAGACATGGACATCCGAGAGCGCCCCATGCGGGTGCTGGTGGTGGACGACGAGCGGAACATCCGCCACACCCTGCGCGTGTGCCTGGAGGGCTTCGGCTGTGAGGTCCGCGAGGCGGCCACCCCCGAGGCCGCGCTGGCCGCGCTGGCGCAAGGCCCCGCCGACCTGGCCTTCGTCGACCTGCGGCTCGGCACGGCCAGCGGAATGGAGCTGTTGCCGCGCCTCCTGGCCGAGTCGCCCCACCTGGACGTCGTGCTCATCACCGCCTACGCCACGTTCGACACGGCGGTGGAGGCGATGCGACGCGGGGCGCGGGACTATCTGCCCAAGCCCTTCACGCCCGCGCAGATTCGCCACGTGGTGGAGAAGGCGCGGCGGCACCGGGAGCTGGCATCGCAGTTGGAGAGCCTGGAGGGGCAGCTTTCCCAGGCGGTGCCAGAGGCCACGTTGGACACGGCCTCGCCCGCGATGCACGCGGCCATCGGGCTGTTGACGCGCGCGGCGGCGTCCGACGCGGCGGTGCTGCTGCGGGGAGAGAGTGGCACCGGCAAGGGGGTGCTCGCCCGTGCGCTGCATTCGATGAGCGCTCGGCGGCGCCGGCCCTTCGTCACCGTCAACTGTCCCACGCTGTCCGAGCAACTGCTGGCCAGCGAGCTGTTCGGCCACGTGCGCGGCGCGTTCACCGGCGCGGTGAAGGACCAGCCGGGACGCGTGGAGGCGGCGGAAGGGGGCACGCTGTTCCTGGATGAAATCGCGGAGATGAGTCCGGGGCTCCAGGCGCAGCTGCTGCGCTTCCTTCAGGAGAAGCAGTTCGAACGGCTGGGCGAGGGACGCACGCGCAAGGCGGACGTGCGGGTGGTGGCGGCGACGAATCGGGACCTGGAAAAGGACGTGGCCGAGGGGCGCTTCCGGGAGGACCTGCTCTACCGGCTGAACGTCATCGAGGTGAAGCTGCCGTCGCTGCGGGAGCGGCCGGAGGACCTGCTTTCGCTGGCCCGTCGCTTCGTCTCCTTCTTCGCTCGCGCGGCGCAGCGCCCACCGCCGGAGCTGTCGCCCGCGACGGAGAAGATGCTGCTGGCCTATGGGTGGCCGGGCAACGTGCGCGAGCTGCGGAATGCAATGGAGCGAGCGCTCATCGTCTGGCCCGCGGAGGTGCTGGAGCCACAGGCGTTCCCCGACCGCATCGCCGCGGCGGGAAGTCCGGTGATGACCCTGGGCGGGCCGCATACGCTGGAGGACATCGAACGCGAGCACGTGCTGCGCGTCATGGCCTCGGCGCCCACGTTGGATGAGGCGGCGCGGGTGCTGGGCATCGACGCGTCCACGCTGTGGCGGAAGCGGAAGAAGTACGAGTCGGGCGAGGGCTGAAGGGCCCCGAATTCCCACATCCACGTCAGCCGAGAACGCGCAAGCCAGGCACAGCGGTCGCACGCGTGCCGGGCCGGAGTTTCCGGGAAGCCGACCGGGCGGGGCTCCGCCGCGTGCCTGGAGCGGCGATTGCAGCGTCCTGCGCGCATGCGGAGCCTTGGAGGACACCGAACCGATTCCAAGGAGCGCAGACGTGGACGTGATTGACTTGTTGATTCAGCAGCACCGCGAGGTGGAAGCGCTGTTCGATGCCTGTCGCGCGGCGAAGGACGACGAGAGCAAGCGAGAGCTCGGCATCCAGCTCGCGGAGGCGCTCACGTTGCACACCACGATTGAAGAACGCTGGGTGTACCCCGCTGCGCGCCGGGTGGTGGAGGAGAAGCTGATTCAGGACTCCGTCGAGGAGCACGGGGAGATGACGGAGCTCATCGCCCAGATGATTCGCGCGCGCAACGACCCGCAGAAGCTGGTCTCCCTGTTCGGCGAACTGGAGAAGGTGGTGAAGGAGCACGTGACGATGGAGGAACGGGACGTGCTGCCCAAGCTCGGTCAGAAGGTCACCGAGGAGGACCTGGGCATGTCGTGCAAGGACATCGTCCGCACCGCCTCCGAGGTCCGCCGCGAGGAGATGCAGAAGCTCCAGGGCCAGGCGACCGCCTGAGGGCCTGGGGGCAACGCACGGGGGCGTAAGCAGCGTGAAGACGAGGGCGCGGTGTTGCCTTGAGGCACACCGCTCCTCAGCAGGCAGCGGTCAGCTCCCCCGCGTCACGTCCTCACGCGCTCGCCGGCCCGGGCGCCTCCCGCCGGGGCAGCGTGAACCAGAACGTGCTGCCCTGGCCGGGCGTACTCACCACGCCAATCTCCCCGCCGTGTGCCTGGACGATGTCCTTCGCAATCGACAAGCCCAGCCCCGCGCCTCCCGCAGGCGCGCCGGGTGCCCGGTAGAACTTCTCGAAGATGCGCGCCTGTTGCTCCAAGGCAATCCCCGCCCCCGTGTCCCGCACCTCGAAGCGCACCCCGTGCGACTCCTGCCACACGTGCACCTCCACCTCGCCTCCCGGGGGCGTGTGCTTCACCCCGTTTCCCACCAGATTCCCCAGCACCAACCCCAGCCGCTCCGGGTCCACGTCCACCAGTTCCACATCCAGCGATACCTGCTTCGACAACCGCACCCCGCGCTCCTCCGCCGCCGCGCGCTGTGCGTCCAGCGCCGCGTCCACCAACGCCTCCGCGGGCACCCGGCGAATCTCCAACTGGAGCTGCCCCGCCTGGATGCGCGACAGGTCCAGCAGGTCATCCACGATGCCCTGCAGCCGCTCGGAGTCCTCGCGAGCCGCGAACAACAGGTCCGCCTGCTTCTCCGTCATCGGCCCCACCACGCCCTCCGTCACCAGGTGCAGGGCCATACGCAGCGACGTGAGCGGCGTGCGGAACTCGTGCGCCACCGTGGCCACCAGGTCGTTCTTCAGCTCGTCGAAGCGCCGCAGCCGCGTCACGTCCTGGAGAATCACCGTGGCCCCCACCACCTCCCCTGACTCGCCATGCACCGGACTTCCCCGAGCCAGCAGCCATCGGTCCCCGTCCGGGAGCGGCGCCCGCACCGCCTCTTCGTACCCGCGCGGCTGATACGCCCCTCGCCCTGTCAACACGTGCTCACGCACCCGTTCCAGCACCGCGCGCGCCTCCGGCACCACCTGCCCCAGCATGTCCCCGCCCGCTTCCAGCGACAGCCGCAGCACGTCCTCCGCCGCGCGGTTGACGTTGAGCAGCCCTCCGTCCGCGCCGAACACCACCACCGGGTCTGGCAGGCTGTCGATGGCCGCCTGTGATGCCGCCTGCGCCTGGAGCAACTCACCCAGGCTGCTGCGCCGGTACTGCTGAAGCGCCTCCGCCATGGCGTTGAAGTCCCGCCCCACCTGCGCGATTTCGTCCTGTCCCTCCACCACCGCGCGCGCCGCGTAGTCGCCCTCGCCCAGGCGCCGCACCGCCTGCGACAGCACCGACACCGGACGGAGCGCCCGGTGCGTCAGCGACTGCGAGGCGAACAACCCCACCACGAAGGCCACCATCACCGCCGCCACCATCACCGTGTTCACCCGCGCGCTCTGCCGCTGCAACGCCTCGCTCTTGCGCACCATGGCGTCCTGGTTCAGGTCCAGGATGGCCCGGGCCGCTCCCGTCACTTCCTGAAAGGCCGGTTCGAGAACACCGAAGTACACCTCCCGCGCCGCCTCCGGCGACGACTGGGCGAGGAACCTGTCATAGGCCTCCTGGTAACGCCGCCAGGCCGCGCGCAACTGGAGCGTCGCCGCGTCCTCGGCGGGCTCGGTGACGTTGCCTTCCTGCACCCGCAACTGCGACTCCAAGCGCTCGCGCTGCGCCGCCTGCTGCGTCAGCCCGCGCTGCCGCTCACCCGCGATGATGAAGAGCGCCCCGCTGTCCATGCGCTCCAACTGCGCCATCATCTCCTGCGCGGCCAGCACACTGCGGTAGTTGTCCTGAAGCACCCGAGGCCCAGAACGCCCCAACTGGGACAACGTCACCACGGCCACCATGCCCACCAACAACAGCGCCAGGGCCAGGGGGGCCTGCGCCAACAACAACCGGGCTCGCAGCGTCATGGGCGGCGTCCCTCCTCGCGCGGCTCGAAGGCCACCACGTGGATGTCGAAGCCCCGGCCTTCACGCACCAGCCTCATGTCCACCGCGCGCCCCAGCCGCTGCTTCCACCACGGCTGATGCGAACGGCCGACGATGATGTGGCCCACGCCGTGCGAGCGCGCGAAGTCCAGGATGCCCTCCACCGGGTCCCGAGCCCTCAGGCGCACCACCTCGGCGCCCAACTCCTTCGCCTTCTCGATGTTCGTCAGCAGATGCCGCTGCGCCTCCGCGTCGATGAGGTGCGGCGCCTCGCGCGGCGTCTCCACGTACACCACGAACCAGTCCGTGTTGAGCCGGCCCGCCATCCGTGAGCCCCGGCGCAGCAGCGTCGCCGCGTGCCGGGGGTAGCTGGACAGCGCCACCAGCACCCGGCCCCACGCCGCGCTCCGCTGCGAACCTTCATCGCCCTCCCCCGGAGGCGGCCTCGCGGTGGCGCGGTCCAGGCTCTCCGCCACCTCACGCAGCGCCAGCTCGCGCAGCGTGGCCAGGTTCTCCTCCGTGAAGAAGCGCTCCAGCGCCCGCGGCACCTTGTCCTTCGCGTAGATTTTCCCCGTCCGGAGCCGCTCGTGCAGGTCCTCCACCGCCAGGTCCAGGTTCACCACCTGGTCGGCGGCCTTGAGGAAGCTGTCGGGCAGTGTCTCCCGCACGGTGACGCCGGTGGCGCGCTCCACCAAATCGTTGAGGCTCTCCAGGTGCTGGACGTTGAAGGCCCCGATGACGTTGATGCCCGCGTCCAGCAACGCCTGTACGTCCTGGTAGCGCTTGCGGTGGCGGCACACCGGAAGGTTGGTGTGAGCCAGCTCGTCCACCACCGCCACCTGGGGCTTGCGCGCGAGCACCGCGTCCAGGTCCATCTCCTCCACGGTGACGTCGCGGTAGGTGTACTGCTTGCGCGGCACCACCTCCAGGCCCTCCACCAGCGCCTGTGTGTCCGCGCGGTCATGCGACTCCACGAAGCCCAGCACCACGTCCACGCCGCGCCGCTTCAGCGCGTGTGCCTCCTCCAGCATCCGGTACGTCTTCCCCACCCCGGCCGCGAAGCCGATGTAGAGCTTGAGCCGGCCACGCCTGCCCCGCTCCACCAGCTCCAGGAAGTCCTCCGCGCGCGAGCGCCGCGTCATCGTCATCCTCTGCCCATCCGGTGGGACGCCGAGCGGAGGATGCCCTCGCGCCCGGTGAATCTCACGTGGTGAATGTGCGTGCCCCCACGCCGCTCAAGGTGCGCCCTGGCCCGGCGAGCCCCCGCCCCCCACGCCCGGCGCCGCGTCCGGGAGCGGCCCGAAGCGCCTGTCCAACGCGAGATTCAACAGCAGGACGTTGACGCGCGGCTCGCCCAGCACGCCGAAGGTCCGCCCCTCCACCAACGCGTCCACCACGTTCAGCACCCGCTCCAGCGCCACGCCGCGGGCCCGTGCCACCCGCGCCGCCTGCCAGCGCGCCGCCTCCGGCGACAGGTGAGGGTCCAACCCGGACGCGGACGTCGTCACCAACTCGGCGGGAACGGGCCCTGATGCATCCGGATTCTCCCGGCGCAGGCGCTCCAGCTCGGCCGCCGCGCGTTCCTTCAGCTTCAGCGACGTGGGCCCCAGGTTGCTGCCCGAGGACGCCGCGCCGTCGTAGCCCTCGCCAGCGGCGGAAGGACGCGGATGGAAGTACCCCGCCCGGGTGAAGCCCTGGCCAATGAGCGCGCTGCCCACCACGCGGCCCCGGCCGTCCTTCACCCACGAGCCGTTGGCCTCCCCTGGAAAGAGGAGCTGCGCCAGCCCAGTGACGGCCAGCGGGTACAGCAAGCCCGTGAGCACCATCGTGACGACGCACGTGCGCAGGGCCGTGAGGAATGTGGAGAACATGGGGATAAGTCCTTTCACGCCAGACCCACGGCGCCGAGCAGCACGTCGATGACCTTGATGCCCACGAAGGGAACGATGACGCCGCCCACGCCGTACAGCAGCAGGCTGCGCCGCAGCAGGGCCTCGGCGCCCAGCGGGCGGTAGCGGACACCCTTCAGCGCCAGGGGGATGAGCAGGATGATGATGAGCGCGTTGAAGATGACGGCCGACAACACCGCGCTGAACGGCGAGGACAACCCCATCACGTTGAGCGGCGCAATCTGCGGGAACACGCCCATGAAGAGCGCCGGGAGGATGGCGAAGTACTTCGCCACGTCGTTGGCGATGGAGAAGGTCGTCAACGTGCCGCGTGTCATCAGCAACTGCTTGCCCACCTCCACCACCTCCAGCAGCTTGGTGGGATTGGAGTCCAGGTCCACCATGTTCCCGGCCTCCTTCGCCGCCTGGGTGCCGGTGTTCATCGCCACGCCCACGTCCGCCTGGGCCAGCGCGGGCGCGTCGTTGGTGCCGTCGCCCGTCATGGCCACCAGCTTGCCGCGGCCCTGCTCGGTGCGGATGAGGGCCAGCTTGGCCTCGGGAGTGGCCTCGGCCAGGAAGTCATCCACGCCCGCCTCGCGCGCAATCGCCGCGGCGGTGCGCGGGTTGTCGCCCGTAATCATCACCGTGCGAATGCCCATGGCGCGGAAGCGGTCGAAGCGCTCCTTGATGCCGCCCTTCACCACGTCCTTCAGGTGGATGATGCCCAGCAATCGCGCACCGTCCGTCACCGCCAGCGGTGTTCCACCCGCGTCGCCGATACGGCCCGACGCCTGCGCCAGCTCATCCGGCACCGCGCCGCCCTGGGAACGGACGTACGTGACGATGGCGTCCACCGCGCCCTTGCGGATGCTGCGCGGGTGCGGGTCCACCAGGTCACAGCCGCTCATGCGCGTCTGCGCGGTGAAGGGCACGAAGGTGGCGTGGTGCGCCTGCAGTTCGCGCGGGCGCATCTTGTACGTGTCCTTCACCAGCGTGACGATGGAGCGCCCCTCGGGCGTCTCATCCGCGAGGCTGGCGAGCTGCGCGGCCTCGGCCAGCTCCTCCATCCGCACGCCCGGCATGGGGAGCAACTCCGTGGCCATGCGGTTGCCCAGGGTGATGGTCCCCGTCTTGTCGAGCAGCAGCGTGTCCACGTCGCCCGCCGCCTCCACCGCGCGGCCACTCATGGCCAGCACATTCTTGCGCAGCAGCCGGTCCATGCCCGCGATGCCAATGGCGCTCAGCAGGCCGCCAATCGTCGTGGGGATGAGGCACACCAGCAGCGCCACCACCGCCGTGCCCGACAGCGGCACGCCCGAGTAGAGCGCCAGCGGCACCAGCGTCACGCACGCCAACAGGAAGATGAGGGTGAGCCCCACCAGCAGGATGTGGAGCGCCACCTCGTTGGGCGTTTTCTGCCGGGCCGCGCCTTCCACCAGGCCAATCATCCGGTCCAGGAAGGAGTCGCCGGGGTTGGCGGAGATGCGCACGCGGATCCGGTCGGAGAGCACCTTCGTTCCGCCCGTCACCGCCGAGCGGTCGCCACCCGACTCCCGGATGACGGGCGCGGACTCGCCAGTAATCGCGGACTCGTCCACGCTGGCGATGCCCTCCACCACCTCACCGTCACCGGGGATGAGGTCCCCGGCCTCGCAAATCACCTCGTCACCCTTGCGCAGGTCCGGCGCGGGCACGCGCTCCTCGCGCCCGTCCTTCCAGCGGCGCGCGGTGGTCTCCTTGCGCATCTTCCGCAGGGCGCCAGCCTGGGCCTTGCCGCGGCCCTCCGCCACGGCCTCCGCGAAGTTGGCGAAGAGCACGGTGAACCACAGCCACAGCATCACCTGCACGGTGAAGCCCAGCGGCGCGGCATCCGGGCGCGGCGACACCACGTCCTTCACCACCAACACCGTGGTGAGCAGACTCCCAGCCCACACCACGAACATGACGGGGTTGCGCGCCACATCGCGCGGGTGGAGCTTGCGCAGGCTGTCCACCAGCGCCGGTTTGAGCAGCGAGGCGTCCAGCAACGACGCCGGTTTCGAAGCAGGCGAGGACATCTCAGTAGCGCTTTCCGGCCCCGGCGAGGAAGTGCTCGACGATGGGGCTCAAGGAGAGGGCGGGGAAGAACGTGAGCGCGCCGACGATGACAATCACGCTCACCAGCAGACCGGTGAAGAGCACGCCGTGCGTGGGGAAGGTGCCCGGGCCCGCTGGCACCACCTTCTTGCCCACCATGGAGCCGGCGATGGCCAGCGCGGGCACCATCATCAGGAAGCGCCCGCCGAGCATCGCCACGCCCAGGGTGACGTTCCAGAAGGGCGTGTTGGCGTTGAGGCCCGCGAAGGCGCTGCCGTTGTTCGCCGTGCCGCTGGTGTACGCGTAGAGGATTTCCGACAGGCCGTGCGGCCCCGCGTTGTTGAGCGAGGACACGCCCTGCGGCAGCACGGCGGCCAGCCCGCTGAAGCCCAGCGTGAAGAGCGGGAAGACGAGCACGTACAACATCGCGAGCTTCATCTCCCGCGCCTCGATTTTCTTGCCGAGGTATTCGGGCGTGCGCCCCACCATCAGCCCCGCGATGAAGACGCTGAGCACCACCATGACGAGGATGCCGTAGAGGCCCGCGCCCACGCCGCCGAAGACGACCTCGCCCAGTTGCATGTTGACCATGGGCACCAGGCCGCCCAGGGGCGTGAAGCTGTCGTGCATCGCGTTCACCGCGCCGCACGAGGCCGCGGTGGTGACAGCGGCGAAGAGCGCGGAGGCCGCGACGCCGTAGCGCACCTCCTTGCCCTCCATGTTTCCCGCCTGCGCCACCTGCCCCGCGGCGCTCAACGCCGGGTTGGCCTGGGCCTCCGCCGCGTACACCGCGGCCACGCCCGCGAGGAAGAGGACGGACATCGCCGCGAACAAGGCCCAGCCCTGCCGGCTATCACCCGCCATCTTCCCGTAGGTGTACGTGAGGGCCGCGGGGATGGCGAAGATGGACAGCATCTGCACCAGGTTGGTGAAGGGCGTGGGGTTCTCGAAGGGATGCGCGCTGTTGGTGTTGAAGAAGCCGCCGCCATTGGTGCCCAGCGTCTTGATGGCCTCCTGCGAGGCCACCGGTCCCTGCGCCAGCGTCTGACGCACGCCCTCCAGCGTCACCCCCTGCGAATAGGGCGCGAAGTTCTGGAGTACGCCCTGCGACACCAGGAAGAGCGCGTAGACGAGGCACAGCGGCAGCAACACGTAGAGGGTGGCGTTCATCACATCCACCCAGAAGTTGCCCAACGTCTTCTGTCCGTCCGGACCGGGCCGGCGGGTGAAGCCCCGCGCCAGCGCCAGCGCCACGCCGATTCCCGCGGCGGCGGAGACGAAGTTCTGCCACGCCAGCCCCACCATCTGCGTGAGGTAGCTGAGCGTGGACTCACCGGCGTACGACTGCCAGTTGGTGTTGGCGGTGAAGCTGACGGCCGTATTGAACGCCAACTCCGGCCCCACCGCTCCCAGCCCTTGCGGGTTGAGCGGCAGCAGGTGCTGCACACGCTGGAGGCCGTAGACGATGAGGACGCTGAAGAGGCTGAACGCCAGCAGCGAGCTCGCGTAGGCCACCCACGTCTGCTCGTGCCGGTCCGCCGCGCCGCACAGGCGCAGCAGCAGGCGCTCCACGGGGCCCAGCACGCGCGGCAGCGGACGGGTGTCCTCTTCGAGGACACGGAAGAGATAGGCCCCCAGCGGCTTCGTCACCGCCAGCACCAGGGCGAAGAACAACAGGATTTGCGACCAACCGATGAAGGACATGGCGGGGGCCTAGAAGCGCTCCGGGCGAAGCAGCGCGTAGAGGAGGTAGGCACCGAGCAACACGGCCAGGACGGCGCCAGCGGCGTATTCGAAAGTCATCAGGCAATGCCTCACAGGCGCTCGCATCCGTGGACGTAGACCCACGCGAGCGCGAAGAAAGCGGCGGTGACAAGAACGAGCACGAGGTCCATGAGACGGGGCTCCTGTTCAGAACCAGGCGACGGCGCTGAGCACCCCGAGCGTCTCGGCGTCCTCGAGCGTGGGCGCGCCATCCCCTCCCGTGGCGCGGCCGGTGAACACGTCTGCGGTGGAGGTGTCGCGGCGCGCCTCCATCTTGAGGACCAGGTGTTCCGCGGGCTTCAACTCCAGGGTGAGGGTGCCGCCCGCCAACGTCTGGACGGCCCCCGTGATGAGCCCGTCCTCGTCGCGATAGGCCTCCACCCGGGCGGCAATGGCCACGACGTCGGAGAGTTGCATCCGCGCGTTGAAGCCCGCCGCGTACCACAAGGCCGCGGACTGTCCGGAACGCGCCTGCCGGCCCACGTCCGCCGTGGCGGCCAGCGCGAAGGCGTGTGTCACCTTCCAGGTGGTCACGGCGTCCACGAAGAGTCGCAGGCCACCGTCACCTTCTTCCCCCACGAAGGTGTTGAGGGCGGTGGATAGCCGCGGGCCCGCATAGGCCACCTGCGTGCCCAGCGCCTTGCCGCGGTTGTTCTCCCCAATCGTCTGCCAGCCATTGAGCAGGTGGAGCTGCGCGCTCCACGCGTCATTGAAGGCCCAGGTGCTCTTGAGGCCGGACTGGTAAAAGGGCGACAGCTCGCCCATCCACGAGCGCGTGTAGTTCCAGTTGAGCTGCGACTGGAACGACTCCAGACCGATGTGACTGGGATAGACGCCCGCCTCCAACGTGAGCGGTCCCGTCGCGTACGACACCGTGGCCTGCTGGAGATGGCGCCACACCTCGGGCCCGATGGCCGGGCCTTCCGGCTCGGCCTGGTGCAGCACCTCGATGCCGGTGCCGAAGCCCAGCAGCACCTTGAAGCCCACGGGCTCGGGCGCGAGCGACACGCCCAGCGACGCGAGGTTGATGGAGACCTCGTTGTCCCGCAGGGCGGTGGTGCCCGTGCCAGGGATGAAACTGGCACCGTCGGCGGGGCGATTGGCGTTGTAGCCGAAGTAGACGTCCACCCCGCCTTCCACCTCCAGGCGAGACAGCAGGCCCGTGGCTTCGGCATCGGGAGACGGCTCCGGCGAAGGGGCCTGCGACAGCAATAGGGAGGACACCAGGGATGGCAGTGGAGAAGCGAGCATGGTCGCGTCTCCCCAAGAGCACGCGCCGTGCCCGGCCACGGCTCACGAGCCCCCTGTCATTCCAGGGGCTTGTGTCCTTGCCGCCATTCTCCAGGTTGCAACTTGCACGAACGGGCTCGACAGCATCGTGCGCGCTGAAATCCGCCGCCGCGTCCTGCCCCGCGAGGCCAGGGCCCGTCCTCACGTCGACGCAAGGCGAGCGGCCCCCGCCCTGAATGACGGCTGTCCACCAACGCGGGACGAGCCGCGCCCACGCCGCGTGACGCCGGGTGCTTTCTTCCGCGTGCGTGCAAGCCCCTGAACGACGCCGACCTCAGCCGTGGCTCATCCGAGTCACCCACTGGCTCAACGTACCGCTGCTGCTCATCATGGCGGCCAGCGGACTCCAGATACTTGTCGCCTATCCCATGCTCGGGCCCCAGGGCCGGCCCTACGGCTGGTATCCCTTCCAGGGCATCCCTCCACCCGAATGGATGCGGCTGGGGAACTGGCTGGCCGGCGCCCGGCACTGGCACTTCGCCTTCGCGTGGTTCCTCATCCTCAACGGCGTGGCGTACGTGCTCTACCTCGCCCTCAGCGGTGAGTGGCGCCGCCGCCTCTTCCTGCCCCGCCGCGATACACGCAACGCCCTGGACACGCTCGCCTTCTACCTGCGCGTGCGAAAGCACGCACCCGCGCAGGGGCTCTACAACGGCCTTCAGCGGCTGGCGTACACGGGCACGCTGGCGCTGGGGCTGCTCGCGGTGCTCTCCGGGCTGGTCCTCTACAAGCCCGTGCAGCTCGGCGCGCTCACGTCGCTGCTCGGTGGCTACGACGCGGCGCGCGCCATCCACCTCGTCATCCTCGCGCTGCTCGCCCTCTTCACCGTGGGCCACATCGCCCTGGTGCTGCTCCACCCGCGAAGCCTGGCGGAGATGGTGACGGGCGGAAGGAAGCCGGATGCCTAGGCACCTCCTCACGCGGCGCACGGCGCTGCTGGGCACCACCGCGCTCACGGCCAGCGCGTGTGACAGCAGCCGCCCTCGCGAGGGCTTCCTGGGCGTCATGGAGCGCTTCAACGCGCGCGCCCAGGCCGTGTTGTTCGATGAACGCCGGCTGGCGCCGGAGCTGCCTCCCGAGGAGACGACGCCCCCAGGCAAGTTCCCCGAATACTACGTCTCCGACACGGTGCCGCTCGCGCCCTCGGGATGGGCGCTCCGAGTGGGCGGGCTCGTGGCGCACCCCACCGTGCTGACGCTGGACGCCCTCCAGCGCCTGCCTCGCACGGACCTGCGCATTCGCCATCACTGCGTGGAAGGCTGGAGCGCGGTGGCGTCCTGGCATGGCGTCCGCCTGAGCGAGCTGGCCCGGCACGTGGGCGCGGACACCCGCGCGGGCTACGTGGAGCTGCGCTCGTTCGACGCGGGCTACTACTCATCCTGGGACCGGCCCAGCGCCTTCCATCCGCAGACGATTCTGGCCTACGGAATGAACGGCCAGCCGCTGACGCCCGGCCACGGCGCGCCGCTGCGCCTCTATTCGGGCGTGAAGCTGGGTTACAAGATGGTGAAGTACCTCACCGAGGTGAACTTCCTGCCCGAGCCCACCGGAGGCTACTGGGAGGACCGCGGCTACGAGTGGTTCGCGGGCGTGTGAGGCCCCCTCAACTCGCCACGCGCCCACGACATCAACGACAGCCATCGACGCCTGCGACGGGGCGTGTGTTCAGACGCACCGCCGCACATGAGGCTGGGGAGCAAGACTCAGACCTTGCTGCTGACGAAGCCACCACCGAAGGGCGAAAAGCCCCGCTTGCGCAGCGCCTCGCGCTCGGCCTGAAGCGCGGCCAGCGCCTCGTCGCGAGTGGCGTAGTGATTGACGGCCGCGCCGTTGATGGCGCCGCTGGTGAGCACGAACATGCGCGTCATCTCGTCACCACCGAAGCGGTACGAGCGGTGCGTGTAGCGCTCCAGCACCTCGCGCCGCTCCTTGCCGAAGACACGGCCGGCGGTGAACTTCACCACCAGCCCGTCCAGGTTGATGAGGAGGTCCACCTTGGGCGGGTACTTGGAAAGGTGCTCCTCGACTTCCTTCCGCCAGCGAAGGACGTCCGCCTCACTCACCAACACGCAGTCGGTGAAGTAGGCGGTGACGACGTCGTTCAGCGCGTCGTACTCGAAGGACATGTTCCAGGCCATCGTGCTGCCTCCTCGAAGCGGGCGCTCAGACCGGCTGGGAGCCGGCGAGGAAGGCGGACACCAGCGCCGCCGTCTCCGCCGGGCGCTCCACCTGTGGGTAATGACCGGGGCCGGGAAGGTACGACAGGCGCGCGCCGCGAATCCTCGACACCACCGCCTCCCGCAGGAAGGCCGCCGGCAGGAAGGCGTCGTCCGTGGCCAAGACCAGCGTGGGCGCCGTAATCGAGGCCAGCTTGTCGGCGAAGCCACCCGCCGTCCACGCGTCGAAGACGTGCTCGATGGCCGCCGGGCTGACGCCCATTGAGTCCTTCACCAACGCCTCCAGGGCCTCCGGCGACAGTTGCTTGCACGCGAGGCCGAGGATGGTCTGCTTCTTCTCGCGGCTGTCCGCCGACGTGCGGAACAGCCCCGCCGCGTCCGGAGGCAGCGGAAGACCCGCGGCGGGCACCGTATTGAGGAGCACCAGCCCCTCCACGCGCGCCGGCACTTCCGCGGCCACCCACTTCACCAGCTGGCCGCCCATGCTGTGCCCCACCAGCGTGAAGCGCCGCGCGTCCACGGCGTCCGCCACGGCCAGCACGTCGTGCGCCAGCGACTCCAGGCTGAAGCCTCCGTCCGGCCGGCCCGACTGACCCGAGCCCCGCATATCCGGAATCACCAGCCGCAGCCCCGTCAGGTCCAGGCGCTCCACCAGCGCATCCCAGACCGCGCCTGATACCATCCAACCGTGAACCAGGATGACCGTGCGCGGACCCTCACCCACGACACGGTAGTGGAGCGAAGTCCCGTCTTTCGCTGAAGTCGTGGGCATTCCGTCTCTCCGTTGCATCGAGATAAAACAGGATTGTAGAAATCTAGGGAAGCGCTAGCAAGCCACGGTTTGGGCGTGTTGACCAGCCCGACGCGGAGTGCGCGCGGCTCTGGCAGACTCCGGCACCACATGGTGGACGAACAGGCAGGCGCCGCGGGCGCGGCGAAGCGCACGGTGTACTGCGAAGACGCACTCGTGTGGCTGGAGGCGCGGCCGGTGTTGGAGGGCAGCTCGGCCATCGCGTCCCTGCCGGACTGGTCCGAGTTCCCGTCCCTGTCGCTGGCGGAGTGGAAGGCCTGGTTCATCCGTGCCGCGGCGCTCATCCTCGCGCGCGTGCCGCCCGAAGGCGTGGCCATCTTCTACCAGACGGACGTGAAGGACGAGGGCACCTGGGTGGACAAGGGCTACCTGGTGGCTCGCGCCGCGGAGGAGGTGGGCGTCGACCTGCTCTGGCACAAGGTGGTGTGCCGACGGCCGCCCGGGACGGTGACGTTCGGCCGGCCCGCGTACTCCCACATGCTGTGCTTCTCGCGCGGCGTCCGCGTGGACATGGCGAAGTCCACGCCGGACGTCCTGCCCGAAGCGGGCGAGGTGACGTGGACGCGCGGCATGGGCGTGGAGGCGTGTCTCATCGCGTGCCGCTTCATCCTGGAGCACACCCGCACGCGCACCGTCGTGGACCCCTTCTGTGGCCACGGCACCGTGCTGGCCGTGGCCAACGCGCTGGGTCTGGACGCGGTGGGCGTGGAGCTCAGCCGCAAGCGGGCGCGCAAGGCCCGCAACCTGCGCGCGGAGCTGATGGACGGCACGCTTGTCCTGTCAGGCGCCCATGGCACGGGCGCGCCTGTGGGCGACGACGACGCGCTGTAGTCACCCTTGCTGCGACCGCGCCGCGACGTCCTCGCCGGGCGCTGGAACGAAGGCCGCCTGGGCGCCCGGCTCCCGCGCCACGGTGGCCTCCAGCTCACCGATGAAGGCCGCGAAGAGCTGCTCTTCCAGCGCCAGCGCGGCATCCAGCGTGGCGCCCACAGCGGTGAGGCGCTCGACACACGCATCCTCGATGGTGCGCCGGTGGCTCTGCTCCTCGGTGACGACGCGCCCCAGCTCCTCGCGCACGGCCGGCTGGCGGGACGCGGCCTTGTAGAGCGGGTACAGCACCATGGCGCGCCGTTCGATGGCCGTCGTCGTGAGCAGGTAGTGCAGATAGACGTCCGGCGCGCCCGTGAAGGACGTCGCCCAGGTGGCCAGCTCGTGGTCCAGCGCCTGGAAGTAGCGGCCCGCGGCCTCCGGGCAGAGGAACGTGGTGATTTCCGCGCCCGCGACCTCGGCGGACAGGCGCTTGAAGGCGAAGGCGTGGCGCGTCTCGTCGGCCAGGTGGCCCAGCACCTCCAGCGTCGGGTGCCGGTCCGCCACGGTGCGCGAAATCTTCCGCGCGCCGATGAACTCCATCAGGGACAGGGTGTGGAGCCAGCGCGCCTCCATGTCGGGCGACTGGGCAAGCTGGCGGAGCACGGCCTGGATTCGGTCACGCATGAGGCCGTCCTCTAGCCCGGCGCCGGGCCCCATTGCGAGCCCGAAGACAGGCCCGCCCCCGGAGAATGGTGTCTGCGGACCCTTCTGGTCAGTTCGCGGCGGCGGCTTCAACGGGCTTGCGCGACGTCGCGGAGCTGCCCACGGACGCCAGGATGATGCAGCCGATGGCCGCCCACTGCACCAGCGACAGCCGCTCATTCAGCAGCAGCAGCCCGGACACGGCGGCCAGCGCCGGCTCCAGGCTCATCAGGATGCCGAACGTGCGCGTGGGGAGCGCCTTGAGGGCATACATCTCCAGCGAGTACGGCAGCGCGCTCGACAGCACGGCCACGCACAGGATGATGGGCAGCAGCGACACGTCCAGCAGCTTCACGCCCGCGTGCGCGACCCCGAAGGGCATGACGAGCAGCGCCGCGACGCACATCCCCAGCGACGCCGCCGTGCCGCCGTGGACGGTGCCTCCGGCCCGCTGACCGAAGAGGATGTACAGCGCCCAGCAGGTGGCGGCCACCAGCGCCCAGAAGACGCCCATCCAGTCCAGCGACCGCGACGTCTCCGACAGCGGCAGAATCAGCAGGATGCCCGCCACGGCCAGCAGCGCCCACACGAAGTCGAGCGCCCGGCGCGTGGAGAAGATGGCCAGGGCGAGCGGCCCGGTGAACTCGATGGCGACGGCGATGCCCAGCGGGATGCGCTCCAGCGCCAGGTAGAAGGTCAGGTTCATCCCGCCCAGCGCCGCGCCGTAGATGGCCACGGCCCGCAAGTCCTTGCGGGTGAGCCGCTGCCGCCAGGGCCGGAACACCGCCGCCAGGATGAGCGCCGCGAAGAACACGCGAAGCGCCGTGGCCCCCGCCGCGCCCAAGACGGGGAAGACTTGCTTGGCCAGCGAAGCGCCCGTCTGGATGGAGGCCATCGCGACGAGCAACGTCAGGACCGCCACCGTGACTGGCCCCGGCTTCGTCAAGACTCGAGACATTCCGCGCACCTCTTCCACCGCGCCCTCTGTCCATCCCGTATCACCCGCCTGCCCTGAAGGGTGAAGAGAACACGCTGGACAACACTCGCCTGGCCGGGAGTTTGACGGCGCGGGGGCGCCTTCGCTTTGCTCGGGGGTGAAACGACTGTGCCAGGCCCCGGGGGGGAGCCAGCATGACGCCAAGAGTCCGAGAAATCCGGTTCCATCCACTTCGCACGCGACGAGAATGCCCACCGCGCTGGGATGCCCGCACGGGCGCGCTCGCGACGCCGCGGCCTCGAAACCGCGCGATCAAGCCAGAGCACGGCGGCTCGAGCGGTGACACCGTCCGTGACGACGCGCTGACAGCCTACCTGGCGCGCTGCAATGAGCTGGGCGCGGTGGAGGGGGCGTTGGGTGCGCGCACGCTCAACCCCGCACTACGGCCCGTGCTGGAGGCCCTCCACCACCTGCTCGCGGGTGGCGAGGTGTCGGTGCAGCTGCTCCAGCGCGGCAACGCGGACATCGTCAACGAACTGAACCTCCGGGCCGAACACGCCACCGAGGAGTCGTCCAGCCTGGGTATGGCGGGTGACATCCTGTCCGCCACCGTATGAGTCCGCGCTCCGCCGGGCGACAGGCCGTCCTGTCCTCGTTCCGGCGGTGGACGCGCGCCCAGAATGCCGCGGAGGTGCTGGCCGCCTCGGGCCTGGGCGCGTGGCTCGCGCTCTGTGCCTTCGTGCCGAGCCTGCTGGCCATGACGGCCTGGGCCCCCGGCGCGCGGAGCTTCTTCGGCATCCACTTCGGCACCGCGCTGCTGTGCGCCGCGCCCATGTTGACCAGCGGCGTCCTGTTCTCGCTCGTCCACCGGCGCCGCCGCCGCATCGAGCCCTGGGGCTGGGTGTGGCTCATCTTCGGCGTGGCGACGATGCACTTCTTCGTGGCCGCGCTGATGGCCCTGTCGGCGCCGCCAGGGGCGGCCGTCATCGCCTCGCTGTTCCTCTTCACCACCGCCTTCCATGGCCGGCTGCACCGGGTGACGCCGCGCCAGCCCTTCCTCGCCCTGGGCACCGCGCTGGCCCTGGCGCTGGCCCTGCCCCTGCGCGGCAGCGACGAACACCTGGCCCTCTTCGGCGTCATCGGCCCCGCGGCGCTCACCGCCCAGCTCTACCTGGGGACCTTCGCCGTGCAGCATGACCGGGCCCGCGCGGACGCGGAGCGCCTGCGCGCCGCCGTGCACGCGCAACTGCTGGAGCAGCAGGAGCGCGACGTGGGCCGGCTGTCGCAGGCGCTGTCGGAAATCCTGGGCTACCACCACGACATCGACAACGCGCTCATGGCGGCGGGCAGCGCGGCGGACATGCTGGCCGTGGTGGGCGCGCACCGCCCGGGCCCCGGCCGCACCGAGTTCGACGACCTGCTCCGGCAGCTCAACGACAACCTGACGCAGATACGGGACATGATGATGGACGCCCGCAACAAGGGGCGGCGCCATGCCGGCATGGAGCCGGAGCCCGTGGAGCTGGCGCCGGTGCTGGACTCGGTGCAGGCCAGCGTGGGCCTGCGCTTCCCGGACGTGGACATCCAGGTGGAGGTGGAGCCGCCCTCCCCGCCCCTGCGCGCCTTGATGCGCGGCGGCGCGCCCACGCTGCGCCGCGTGGTGGAGAACCTGGTGCTCAACGCCTGCGAGGGCAACGGCGAGGAAGGCGCGGCGCGGGTCCTCATCCGTGCGCGCGTGGAGCCGCTCAGCGGGCGCCTGGAGGTCACCATCACGGATGATGGCCCCGGCTTCCCGCCCGGCCAGCTCGGCCGCCCCGCCGAGGCGCTGTACACCAGCAAGTCCCACGCGACGGGCCTGGGCCTCTACACCAGCGAGTGCCTGCTGCGCGCCAGCGGCGGCATGCTGCACCGGCAGAACGCGGCAGGGGGCGGCGCCGTGCTCCGCATGGTCCTTCCCAGGGAGTACCGATGAGCGGCGGAGCCCTGTACCAGGAGTCGCTGCGCGCGCTTCGCCGGCTGGGCTTGCCGGAGGTGTCGGAGCGGGACGTACTCGCGGCGCTGGAGGCGGCGCAGCCGGGCCCCCTGTCCCTCTTCTACGAGGCGGGCGCGGAGGCCGGTCTGCCGCGCGAGGCCCTGATGGCGCGCGGCGCCGGGCTCTTCCTCAGCTTCAGCGCGGGCAACCTCGCCGACGACCTCATCGACGGCGAGTGCACATACCACGACCCACCCATCCGCGTGGGGCCGTGCGTGCAGTTCATCCTCCAGAACCTGGCCTTCGCCACGCTGTGCGGCGCGCAGGCGCAGCTACCGGGCCCGGTGCTGGAAGAGGCGGTCCGCACCCTGGCGGTGGCCGCCGGCCCGCAGGCGCTGGAGGTGCGCGCCAGCGACTGGACGGCGCCGTTGTTCCGCCAGGTGGCGGAGGGCATCGCCGGCCAGCAGTGGGCCGCGTACCTGCGCGTGTTGTGGGCGGGCACGGTGCTGGAGCCCCGCGCGGCGGCGGCGGGCCGGGCGCTGGGCGTGGCCGCGCACGTGGCGGAGGACATCCGCACGCGGGACGTGCGCTTCACCAGCATGCCCGGGGCGGACCGTCACGCGGTGGTGGCCTGGGCGCGCGCCGCCGCGCAGGCGCTGCGGCGACTGGACCTGCGCTGCCTGGACGCGGCGCTGCGCCGCATCGAACCGATGCTGCCAGAGGGGGAGTCATGAGAGCCGAAGCCGTGCAACCCGAGTGGAGACGCGACGAGGTGAGCGCGTACTACGAGGCGAAGACGGAGCGGCTGCTCCAACGCTACGGGCCCGGCCCACGCGTGCACTATCACTCCGGGCTGGTGGACGTGGTGCCGCCGCCCGGCGCGTCCTCGGAGGTCCTGCGCGAGACGGTCCATGCCGCGCAGGAAGCGCTGCTGGTGGAGCTGGCGCGCGCCGTGGGCCGCTTCCCGGACGGCGGCGAGGTGGTGGACATCGGCTGCGGCCTGGGCGGCGGCGCGCTCTACTGGGCCACCGAGCATCAGGCGCACGTGACGGCGGTGACGAACGTGCCCTCGCATGTCGCGCTGGTGCGCGGCTTCGCGGAGGCCGCGGGCGTGAGCGCGCGCGTGCGCCCCATCCTCTGTGATGCTCTCTCCGTGCCGGGCCGCGCGGCCTTCGACGCGGTGGTGGCGGTGGAGAGCGCCTGCTACCTGCCGCGCGCCGAGTGGTTCCGCCGCACGCGGACGCTGCTGAAGCCAGGCGGCGTGCTGGCCATCGCCGACTGCTTCCTCTGCCGTCCGGAGCTGGCCCCCGGCTTTGACCGGTATTGGCGCACGCGCATCGGCTCGCTCGATGAGTACCTGTCCGCCGCGCACGCCGCGGGGTTGGAGCTGGAGGTACGCGACGACGTGTCCTCACGCGTGGTGGGCTTCTGGTCGCTGACCCTGGAATTGATGGTGCATGAGCGCGCTTCGGCACACCCCTCCCAGCATCCCCTGCGTGCGCTCGCTCAGGCCGGCCGCGGCGAATCCAGCCGCGAGCACCTGCGCCTGCAGCAGGCGTTGATGGACGGCGGCCTGGAGTACGGGCTGCTCGTGCTCCGGCGGGTGGACTGAGGCCGCGACCCTTCCGACGAAAGCCAGCCCCTGGCCGCCCGGCCGCAGCCCAGGCGTGCGTGTGCAACGGCCGAGGGGACGGGGTGCAACACGCGAGGGCCGCCTCCAGCCTTGGGCCAGTCGCTACTCAGGGAGGAAACGCGATGCAGGCTTTCAATCGGTGGATGGTGCTCGGTGCGGTGGCGGTGGCGATGTCCGTCACGGGATGCAGGGAACAAAACCGTGACCAGCGAGGGACGACGACCACCCCGGGCATGGAGGGCACCGGCGGTAGCGGCCAGGGCAACCAGCCGCGCCCCAGCGGCGGCACCGGCGGCTCCGGCCATGAGATGCAGGGCTACGACGCCGGCACGGGCGGCTCTGGGATGATGAACGAGGACGCCGGCACCGGAGGCTCCGGGATGATGAACGACCACAACACCCAGGACACCGGGACGCACAGCCCCGAAGGTCAGCAGTAGCCCGCCTGCTCGCGAACCGCCGCGAGCAAGCAACCCACGGGGTCCGGGATGCTCCCGGGCCCCGCTCCGCTTCTGGGCCTTCGGCTCTGTCCTACCCGCCACACCCGTTCTGGCGGCGAGTCGACGCCACCCGGGCACAAAGGGAGGGGTCGCTGTCGGCCAGCGACCGTGCGTCCGGGCCGGAATGTCGGGTCACCCGCCCGCATCGGGTACGTTGTGCGGCGCGCCATGCCCTTCAAGTTCGTTCATGCCGCCGACCTGCACCTGGACACGCCTTTCCGGGGTGTCGCGACCCAGGGGCCGCTCCTGGGACGCTTCCAGGATTCGACGTTCCGAGCGCTCACGCGCATCACGGAGGTGTGCCTGCGAGAACGGGTGGCCTTCCTGCTGCTCGCCGGAGACCTCTTCGACGTGAAGGACCGCTCGGTGCGCGCGCGGCTGGCGCTGCGGCGCGAGCTGGGCCGGCTGGACGCGGCGGGCATCTCCACCTTCATCGTCCACGGCAACCATGACCCGCTGAGCGGAGACACCGGCGCGCTGGGGCTTCCGCCGTCGGTGAAGGTGTTCGGCCCGGACTGGGAAGAAGTGGAGGTGAAGCGCGAGGGCCGGCGGCTGTGCCGCGTGCAGGGCATCTCCTATCCGGACGTGGAGGTGCGCGACGACCTCTCCGCGCGCTTCCGCCGCACCGGGGATGGCTTCAGCGTGGGACTGCTGCACGCCAACCTGGGCGGCGCGGAGGGCCACGCCAACTACGCGCCCTGCACCACCGCGGGTCTGGGCTCGCGCGGGCTGGATTACTGGGCGCTGGGCCATGTCCACACGCGCGCCGAGCACATGCTCCCCGGCGGCGGCGTGGCGGTGTACCCCGGCAACCCGCAGGGCCGGCACGCGAACGAAACCGGCCCGCGCGGCTGCATGTTGGTGGAGGTGGAGGACGGCGGCATGCGGCGGCGCTTCATCCCCGTGGACGGGGTGCGCTGGCACAAGCTGGAGGTGCCGCTGTCCGGCGTCAGCACGCTAGACGGCCTGCTGGCCACGGCGATGGAGGGCGTGGAGGCACGCTGCGCGCCCGAGCTGGACGGCCACGCGGTGCGACTCACCCTCACCGGAAGAGGTCCGCTGCACCGCGAGCTGGCCCGCCCCGGCGCGCTGGCGCAGTTGGAGGTGGACCTGCGCGAACAGCTCGCGAGGAGTCACCCACCGGTGCTGCTGGAGTCGCTGCGGGACAGCAGCCGGCCAGAGGTGGACCTGGAGGCGGTGTGCGCGGCGGGCGGCTTCGCGCGCACGCTGCTGGATGAGGTGGGCTTCCTCGCGGAGGACCCGGCGGCGCTGGCGCGGTTGTGGGAAGAGGAGGCCCTGGGCGCGCTGAGCCAGCGGCTGAAGCGGCTGGGCGTGGACGCGCTGGAGGCGCCTCGCGCGGAGTGGGTGGTGCAAGCGGGGCTGCACGGCGTGGAGTCGCTGCACGAGGAGGAGACGTCATGAAGCCGGGGCTGCGCATCGACGCGCTGCGCGTGCTCGGCTTCGGCCGCTTCTCCGGCCTCACGCGCGACCTGGGGCCGGGACTGCACCTGCTGTACGGCCCCAACGAGGCGGGGAAGAGCACGCTGCTGGCCTTCCTGCGCAGCATGCTGTTCGGCTTCGAAAAGCGCGGGCAACCGGAGCGCTACGAGCCGGCCCACGGCGGCGCGTTCGGCGGCGAGCTGACGTTGACTACCCACGCGGGACCGCTGCTGGTGCGCCGCATCGCGAGCCGTCGCTCGTCGGAGGGCGAGCTGTCGGTGCGCGACGCGGAGGGGAAGGAGCTCTCGAAGGAGTCGCTGGAGAGCGCGCTGGCCCACGTGTCGCGCGAGCTGTTCTTCGACGTGTTCGCCTTCCGCCTGGATGAGCTGGCCGGCTTCGAGCGGCTCACCGAACAGCGAGGCGCCTCCGAGGCCCTGGTGGCCGCCAGCATGCGCGGCGCGCGCCGGTTGCCGGAGGTCATGGACCAGCTCCGCAAGAGCACCGAGGGCATCTACAAACCCAACGGCGTGAAGCCTTCGCTGAATGAGACGCTGAAGGCCCTGGAGGACGTCCAGGCGCGGCTGAGGCAGGAGGGAGACCGGCCCGCGCGCTACTTCGCGGAGAAGGAGCGGCTGGGCGCGCTGGTGGAGGAGCAACGGACGCTCGAAGCGGCGCTGCTGGAGGCGGGGGCCGAACTGGAGCGGCTGACGCGGCTGGAGGCGGCGCTCGGGGACGTGGCGGCGCTGACGCAGGCCCGCGCCGAGCTGGCGACGCTGCCCGCGTTGGAGACCTTCCCCGAGGCAGGCGAGTCGCGGCTCGAGGACGGCCTGCACCGGCGCCGGAGCTATCGCGCGGAAGGCGCTCGGCTGGCGGAGCGACTGGCCACGGTGGAGGCCGGGCTGGAGCGGCTGTCCGCGCCGTCCGGCGTCCGGGGTCGCGAAGAGGCGCTGAGCCAGGCCCTGGCAGCATACACCGAGGGCGCCGCGCTGCTGCGCGCCCTGCCCTCCCGCCGGGCCGCCCTGGCGGAGAAGCAGCGGCAGGTGGAGCTGGCCTTGCGCGAGCTGGGCCTGCCCGTGGATGGGCCCGGCCTGCTGGCGCTGGACTTGAGCGTGAGCGTCCGCGTGACGCTGGAGGAACTGGCGCTCCGGCTGGGAGCGGCCGAAGTCGCGCATCGCGAGGCGGAGGGCGCATGGGCCCGCGCCGTCTCGGAGCGTGAGCGGCTGGATGGCGCGCTGGCGCGAGTGGACGCCGAGCTGGCGACGCTGCCGGAGGAACGGGCGTCGCGAATTCGCCAGCAACAGGCGGGGCTGGGACGGCTGCGCACCGTGCGCGCGGAGATGGAGCGCCTGTCGGAGCAGCGGGCCGAGCTGCACCGGCAATTCGAGAGCGTCCGCACCCAGGGCGAGCCGCAGGCGACGGCGGCGGTGCTGCCCACGTGGTGGGTGCCGGCGGTCGCGGCGGTGGTGGTGGCGCTCGCGGTGACGGCGTGGCTGCTGGCGGGCGATGTGGTGGGCGCGCTGTGCCTCGTGGGCGGCTTGCTGCTGACAGGCGTGCTGGAGCTTGCCCGGCGCCGTGTAGAGACGGCGCGCGACGCGGACGTGGAGGCACAACGCGCTCGCCAGCGCTGGCGGCAGCAGGAGGAGGAGCGGCTGCGCGCGGCCTTGATGGGTCTGTCCGCGCGAGAGGAGCTGCTGCACCGTGAGCTGCTGTCCGCGGCGTCCGAGGCCGGACTCAACCTGGTCGCGACGGCGGCGGACATGGCGGCGCGGGAAGCCGTGCTGGCGGATGCGCTGGAGCGAGCGGGACGGCGGGAGCAGCTCGAGCGGGAGCGGGAGACACTGCACGCCGAGCACGCCGCCACGCGACGTGAGGAGCACCGCGCGAGTGAGGTGGTGGGCGAGGCGGAGTCGCGGCAGGAACAGTTGGGCGCGGAGCTGACGGCCCTGCTGTCCCAGCGGTGCTTCCCTCCCACGTTGGCCGCGTCCGCGGCACTGACACTGTGGCGCGACGCGGCGGCGCTCCGTCAGCGACTCCTGGACGTAGGCGCGGAGGAAGCCGCGCTCACGGTGGACGCGCAGGTCTGCGCCCTGGTGACGTCGCGGCTGTGGGCGGAGGCCGTGGTGGCGGAGCTCATCCCGGGCGCGACGGAGGCCCGCGAGCTGGACGCCGGTGTCATGGAGCCCCTGGCGTCGCGGGTGGCGGCGGCGCTGGAAGCGGAGCGCGCGCAGAGCCTGGAGCGCAGGACGCTGGAAGAGCGGCGGCACGAACTGCGAGCGGAGAAGGCGCGACTGGACGGGCTGTGCCACGACGAAGAAGCGGCATTGGCGACGCTGCTGGCTGAAGGTGGCAGCGCCGACGAGGAGACCTTCCGCCGCCGCGCCGCGCAGGCACGCCGCTACGTGGAACTGACGGGCCGGACGCGGGAACTGTCACACCGCATCGAGGCGCGCACGGGCCTGTCGGAGACGCTCGCGCGGCAGGCGCTCATCGACGTGGGCGGCGAGCAGGGCCTGCGCGTGGAGCTGGAATCCCTGCGCGACAGACAGGCGGAGGCCCAGGACCGGCTGAAGGCGGTGCTGACGGAGCGCGGCGCGCTCAGCCACCAGTTGGAGCAGTGGGAGAACGACGACGCGCTGGCGAAGCTCCGCATCGTCGAGGAGTCCCTGCGCGCACGGGCCGCCGAGCTGGCGAAGCAGTACGCGGCGGACCGGCTGACCTTGGCACTGCTGGCGCGGGCGCGCCGCCGCTTCGAGGAGGAGCAGCAGCCGCGGGTGGTGCAGCTCGCCTCGGAGCACTTCGCCACGCTCACCCAGGGTCGCTACCAGCGCGTCTTCATCCCCACGGGAGAGGAGCGCGAGCTGCGCGTGGGTGATGGCCAGCGTGACTGGAGCGCGGCGCAGCTCTCCCGAGGGACACGCGAACAGCTCTACCTCGCGTTCCGGCTGGCGGTGGTGCGCGACTTCGGCGAGACACGCGGGGCGCTGCCGCTCATCGTCGACGACGTGCTGGTGAACTTCGACCCGGAGCGGGCGCGAGGCGCCATCCACCTGCTGGCGAAGCTCTCCGAGCACCAGCAGGTCATCGCCTTCACCTGCCATCCCTGGCTGCGAGACGCCTTCGCCGCCGAGGGCGCGCGGGTGCAGGCGCTGGACGCTTCCACGAGCGAACCGCCCGCGCCGGTGTCCGTGCTGAAGACGGGCTAACCAGAGCATGAGCCACGAAGCGGACCGGCGCCGCGCGACACCTCCAAGTACAAGCCCACACCCCACGAGCCTGTGGCACACTGCGCGCGCCATTCGACTCCTCTTCTCCATCGTCTTCTGGGCGTTCCTGATGCTCTCCAGCGCCGTGCTCTTCGTGGGCGCCGTGCTGGTCTGGCTCGTCACGTTGCCGTTCGACCGCGACGGGCGCGTCCTGCACCTGTATTCGTGCTTCTGGGCGCAGCTCTACTTCTACGTCAACCCGCTCTGGCACCTGGAGGTCGACGGCCGCGAACACCTGCCCTGGCGGGGCCCGGCCGTGCTCGTGTCCAACCACGAGTCGCTCGGCGACATCCTGGTCCTCTTCGGCCTCTACCGCCCCTTCAAGTGGGTCTCCAAGGCGTCGAACTTCAAGCTGCCGCTCATCGGCTGGAACATGCGGCTCAACCGCTATGTCCCCCTGGTGCGCGGTGACAAGGCGAGCATCACGAAGATGATGGCCGACTGCGAATACTGGCTGTCTCGCGGCGTGCCCATCCTCATGTTCCCCGAAGGCACGCGCTCCTCCGACGGCGTCGTGAAGCCCTTCAAGGACGGCGCCTTCGCGTTGGCCTTGAAGCAGCGCTGCCCCGTCATCCCCGTGGTCCTCACCGGCACCGCGCGCACCCTGCCCAAGCACGGCCTGGTGCTGGAGACCACCGCCCGCTGCCACGTCCAGGTCATGCCCCCCGTCGACCCCAGCGCCTTCTCCGACGTGGCCTCCCTGCGTGAGCACGTCCGGAATCTCATCGTCTCGGAAAAGGCGCGCATCGAGGCCCTGACGCCCGGCGCCTGACGCATCCCTCCTGGCCCCTTTCACCGGCTCGAGAACCCAGGCAAAGATGCCCACCGGGTTCGAGGCGGGGCTCTCCGAGGAACGTGATGCGCAAACAGCCGGTGGTGATGGTCGCGCTCGGTGGACTCGCACTGGCGCTGGCCGTGGCGCTCGTCCATGTCCAGGACGACTCGGGTGCTCGACCACCGCCACGCACCGTGCAGCGCGGTCCGTCGCTTCGAAAGCTCGACGCCCCCACGCCCCCGCCGAAAGGCAACCACTCGCTCCATGGCCGCGTGCTCGACCCGTGGCGCCGCCCCGTCCCGGGCATCCAGGTCTCCGCCACGCGTGAGATGCCCGGCGAGTCCCTGTCCGCACTTCCCTGTGACACACGCGCGCCGGACGTGTCGCTGTCCTCCGGCGACTGCATGGGAGCGCCCGAGGAGCAGGTGCGGGGCCTCGTCGAGGTGGGCCACGGCGGCGCGCCCGTGGTGGCCCAGGCCGTCACGTCGGCGGAAGGAACGTTCCATCTCGAAGGACTGCCCGAGGGCACGGTGGCGCTCTGGGCCATCGGCGAGCATCACGCCACGCTGGCGCTCGACGTCAGCACCGACGCGCAGGACGTGACGCTCGTCCTCGACCCGGGCCTCTTCCTTCCTGGCCGCGTCATCGTCGAATCCGGCGCGCCGCTGCCCGGAGCCCGCGTGACGCTCTTCCACCAGGAGCACTCCCGCTTCTTCGATGCCAGGACTGGCGCGGATGGCCGCTTCGCCTTCGGTCCGCTTCCACCGGGCGACTACACCGTCGTCGCCGCCAGCGACGGCCTGCTGACAGACTCCCTTCAAGACGTGGAGATGGAGAACCTGAATCCCATCGTCCTCCACCTCCCCCGGCGGCTGTCCGGGCGCGTGCTTGCCCAGGACACGCCCGTTGCCGGCGCGGAAGTCCACGTGGCCTACACGTCGTCCGTCACCGTGACGGACGACCAGGGCCGCTTCTCCTTCGAGCCACTCTCTCCAGGTGATTACGAGGTGCGCGCGGAGCACCAGGGCGCCTACGGCTTCGCCATGGTGACGCTCACCGAGGAAGGCGGGGACGCGGACACCACCGTGCACCTGGGCACGCTCATCTATCTGGAAGGCACCGTTCGCGACGAGTCCGGGCGCCCCATCCCTGAAGCCCATGTGGGCGCTGGCGCGGCCAGGGGACGAGCCCCTCCCGTGGACTACGCCACCACGATGGCGGACGGCCGGTTCCGGCTGGGCCCGCTGCGGCGGGAGCCCTACATCTTCAACGTCCTGGCCTCCGGCTATCTGGGCACGCTGCGTGACGAAATCGCCACGCCTGGACTGCGCCTGGACTTCACCCTCGCGCGCGCCCACGTCATCCGAGGCATCGTCACCGACGCCCAGGGAACCCCCGTGCCCGATGTGGAAATCGACCTGGACAGGGAGTCGCTACCCGACACCGCGACAGACTTCGAGCGCGTGGACGCCACCACGTCGGACGAGCACGGCCGCTTCGAGCTCGCGGCCCCCCATCCAGGGCGCTACGAAATCGTCTTCACCAGCCAGGGCCATCTGGAGGCGCGGGTGATGGCGGACGCGCCGAGCCCCGAGCTCCGCGTGGTGATGGAGGCGACGGCCCGCGTCGAGGGCACCGTCACGAGCGCCCAGGGCCTCCCCGTCCACCACATGGCGATTCACCTCGAGGATGACAGCGACACCGGGAACTCCCACATTGTCGAGAGCGACGAGGAGGGGCGCTTCTCCATCACCGGGGTGCTCCCGGGCACGTACCGCCTGCACGCGGGGACGAACACCCCCCCGGCCCCCCGAGCGGCGTCGCGTACCGTCACCGTGCACGGCTCGGAGGTCGTGAATGCCTCGCTGCGGCTGGAGACCGGAGCGCCGGTGTCCGGCATCGTCGTGGACGAGCGCGGGCGCCCGGTGGCGAACGCCACGGTGGAGGGGCAATCCCTGTCGGGCCAGCGCGGCGACCTCCCCCCCAGCGTCACCACCAGCGACGACGAGGGCCACTTCACCCTGCACCACCTGGAGGAAGGTGAGTGCTCGCTGCGCGCGGCGAAGGGCCGGTATGTGTTCGAGGCCACCGAACCTCGTGCTCCTGGCGGCGCGCATCCCGCGGTCCTCGCGCAGTCGGGAGCTCGCAACGTGCGGCTGGTGCTGCGAAGCCAGGGGAACGTCCATGGCCGCGTGGTGCGCGCGAATGGCACCCCCATCACCCGCTTCACCATCAACCAGGAGCCCTTCCGGGACCCCGAGGGGAGCTTCAGGTTCGCCGCCCCCGCCGTGGGGACACAGCGGCTGACCTTCGAGGCCCCCGGGCTGACGCGCGCCGTGCGCGAGGTGCAGGTCCCCGCGGCCGAGGACCTGGACCTGGGGCAGGTGCGGCTGGAGGCTGGGCGCAACGTCCGAGGCCGGGTGGTGGACGCGGCGACGTCGAAGCCCATCGAGGACGCCATCGTCGAGGTCCATCTGCCGGGTGAAGGCGGCACGTTCGAGGAAATCCCCGCGCTGGCCGTGGACGTCTCCCAGCCGGATGGCACTTTCGCCTTCCCACTGCTGGAAGCGCGCCCGCTGGACGTGCTGGTCCAGACGAACCAGGGGCACCCCATCCTGCGCCATCGCATTGGCACGGGTGACGAAACCTTGGAGTTGCGGGTGTATCCGGGCGCGCAGGTGGAAGGCACCTTGAAGGACCGCGACGGAAACCCCGCGGAAGCCGTCGTGCAGCTCGTCGCCGAAGACAGGGACTACTCCGCCTCCGTGGACGAGGAGCTGGGGGCGTTCCAGGCCCAGAACGTCCCGGCGGGCACCTACACGCTGTCGGCGTCCATGGGACAGAACGCGGAAGGCCGCAGCGTGGCCTTCCTTCCGCAGCGCGTGAAGATTCCCCCCATGGGCAAGGTGACGTTCGCCTTCACGGAAGCAACCGGTGGCGGCACCATGCGACTCGGCATCCGGATGCCTCCGGTCAAGCCGGACGTGGGGATCTACCAGGCGTTGCTGTCGGGCACGCTGCCACCGACCGTGTCCAGCCGGGAGCTCCGCACACGGGCCCGCTTCGGAGACATCCGAGCGTCCACGAAGAGCCTGGAGGGCGTGTTGGTGTACGAGCAGCTCCCGGCTGGGGCGTACACGTTCATCGTCCTGCTGGAAGAAGAGGTGAAGCCCGCTCGCTTCACCGTCCACCGGGAGGAGCTCTTCCTCGCGGAGGGGGAGACGCTGGAGCGGGACATCCAGGTGACGCCACGGCCCCTGCCCTGAGCGCGGGTGCGATTATCGGTTGTCCCAGCCCACGCCTAGAGTGAAGCGGATGAGCGACAAGCGCCCCCTGGCGGACACGACCGAACTGGAGCTGGACTGGCGTGGCCGCGCCCCCCGTCAGCCGGAGGCGCCCTCCAGCGCGGCCTTGGAACCGCTTTCCGAGGTGGAAGTGCCGTCCGGCGCGGGCAAGGGGCTCCCGGGCGACCCGCGCCACATGAGCATCGAGCTGCGCCAGTCGGTGCAGGGCATGATGGAGACGCCCGCGCTGCGCATGCGGCAGATGCGCGAGGGGCTGGAAATCATCTTCGGCGCCCAGACGCGCAACCGCTACGAGGTGTGCGACGATACGGGCCGCGTCGCGCTGTACGTGGAGGAGGAGGCCCGTGGCTTCGGCGCCATGCTCCGGCGGACCTTCTCGCCCTTCTACAAGGCCCGGATGGAGTGCATGACGCTGGGCGGCATCGTGGCGCTCGTGGTGGAGCGTCCCTGGAGCATCCTCCTCACGAAGGCGGACGTCCTGGCCTGGGACGGCCGGCGGATGGCGCGCATCCAGCAGCGCTTCACCCTGCTGGGACGCCACCTGGACATCGTCACGCCCGGCGGCGCCGTCATCGCCACCGTGAAGGGCCCGCTCCTCAGACCCTGGACCTTCCGTATCTTCCAGAATGACGTGGAAGTGGCCGTGGTCCGCAAACGCTGGAGTGGCTTCCTCCAGGAGAGCTTCTCCGCCGCGGACACCTTCACCCTCGACTTCCAGCCCCAGTGCACCGACTTCCGGCTGCGGCAGCTGGTGCTGGCCGTCGCCCTGCTCGTCGACCTGACGTACTTCGAGAACAACAGCTCCCGCGGCGCCCTGGGCCCGGGGCTGGACCTGTTCGACGCGTTGATGTTCTGGAAGAAGTAGCGTGGTAAATCCCCCTCCATGTCCACGTCCACGAGCGATGCGCTGAGCGCGGCAGACCTGGAGCGGCTGGTCCGCGCCGAGTCCCCTGACCTGGCCGATGCCGTCCTCGCCCTGCTCGAGCAGCCCGAGCAGACGCCAGAGAAGCCGCTGCCGAAGGATGCCTTCACCTTCGACGCGCTCCTCCGGACGCTCACCCAGGCCCGGGCGCACTACGAGTCGGACGGGCGGCGTCAGGCCTCCTCCGAGGCGTGGCAGCGCTACCTGGCGCAGCAGGACGTGCCCCGCCCTCCCCGCCTGGCCCTGGCCGACCTGCTGGTGGCGCTCTACCAGCGCGGCACCCAGGCCTCACGCGCGGCGCTGATGGACATCGCCCGCCGCGCGGACCTGCGCTTCGGCCTGTGGGGCGGACTCAAGCGCATCTACAAGCTGGCGGAGGCCCACCACGACGCGGAGCTGTTCGGCGTGCTCGCCTGGCGCTTCGACGTGGAGCGCCACCGCCCCAGCGCCAGCCGGGAAGTCTCCGGCGGCACCCTCACCTACCTGCGCCGCCGCGCCTGGCGCTACCTGCGCCACCTGGGCGCCGCCGTGCCGGAGCTCTACCCGCAGTTCGCGGTGGAGGTGCTGCGCCACTACAAGACGGACACCTCCTGGTACGGCGTCTGGGTGGCCCACCACATCTGGGCGCACGGCAGCGGCAAGTACACGCAGGACTCCTTCGCCATGCCGCCGCCGGGCGACATGGTGAAGCACCGCGCCTTCCCGGACGCGTGGAAGCGCTCGCCGGACGCGCTGATGCGCCTGCTGGACGTGTGTGAGTCGGACCCCGCCGCCAGCTTCGCCATCCAGGGCCTGCGCAAGGACTTCCCGGAGGCGCTGCGCAAGGTGACGCCCGCGTGGCTGGACCGGCTCGCCCGCCGGCCGCTGGGCAGCGCGCACGACTTCCTGGTGGAGACGCTGCAGGGCTCGCCCGAGTTCCACCAGGGCCGGCTGCGCGAGCTCGGACTGCACGAAGCGGTGCTGGCGCTGCTGCTGTCCCCCAGCGCCAAGGCCCGCGCCTACGCCATCGAGTACGCCCGCGCCCACGCGCAGGACCTGCCGGCGGAGCGCCTGGAGGAGCTGGTGGCCCAGGGCGCCCCGGACGTGAAGTCCTTCGCCGCGGCCACGCTGGAGAAGCGCAACCCGCGCGAGCTGGGCGTGGCGCTGCTGGGGCGGCTCCTGCAGCACAAGGCCACCTCGTCCTTCGCGGCGGGCGCGCTGGCGCAGTCGTTCGACCGGGCGGAGCTGCCCGCGGACTTCCTGCGCGACATGTACCTGGGCACCGGTGAGCAGCTCAACTGGGTGAAGGGCTTCATCAGCTCCAAGTACGGCGCCACCGAGCTGCCCGCGGACTTCTGGAAGGCGCTGCTGGACGACCCGCGGCTGCAGAAGAAGCCCCACCCCGTGGAAGGCCTGGCGATGCGGGCGCTGTCGGCCTACCCGGCCGCGGCCATCGGTCCGGAGTGGCTGCTGGAGAAGGCCGCCCATCCCCGCATCAGCCACATGGCGACCCAGGCGCTCATGCGCGCGGACAGCCTGCCCGGGCTGGACGTGGAGCAGGTGAAGGCGCGCGTCTTCAGCGCGAAGTACCGGGGCGTGGCGCTGGGCCTGCTGGGCAACCGCAAGCTGTTCACCGCGCGCCAGCTCACCGTGCCCTGGCTGCTGGCGCTGGCCCGCCGCGCCGACCCGGAGCTGCACGGCTTCGCGCACCGCTACCTGCTGGAGAACGTGGCCCCCGCGGACTTCAGCGACGCGGGCGACGCGGCCGCGGGCCTGGAGCGCCTCTTCGAGCTGGCCCTGGGCGCGAAGCAGCCGGCGCCCGTGCGCGCCTTCGCGCAGACGTACCTGCGCTGCCACCACCCCGTCATCGGGCCGGAGCAGCCGGAGTCGAAGTCCTACAACCTCAAGCCCCGCGCGCCGCGCAAGGCGTACACGCCGGAGCTGCTGTGGCCCGCGCTCACCGATTCACGGGACGACGTGCGCCGCTTCGCCCTGGCCATTGCTCGCGCGGAGCTGCGCGCCTGGGGCTGGCACACGCGCGTGTACGAGCTGGCGGACGCCGAGGCGAAGGAGATCCGCAACCTGGCCTATGACGCCCTGCTGCGCGCGGGCGAGGAAGGCGCGGACGCCCGGCACACGCTCCAGCCGGAGGAGCTGGACCCGGTGAAGGTGTTCTCCCTCACGGAGAGCACCAAGCGCAGCACGCGCGAGGTCGCGGTGGAGCTCATCCGCCGGCACTACGCGCGGCTGGGCGGCGCCGAGCGGCTCGCGTGGCTGATGCAGAGCGCGGACCGCGAGGTGGGCCTGTTCGCGGTGCGGCTCCTCTGGGAGAAGCACCGCCCCACGCACCTGCCGGAGGGGTGGAAGCCCGCGGGCGCCAAGGAGGCCCCGGCCGCCAGTGGCACGGAGCGCTTCGCCAACGTGGACGCGCTGCGCACCTTCCTGCGGAAGATGCTCTTCGGCCTGCCGCCGGGCCGCGCCAAGGAGGCCCGCGAGGGCGAGGTGCAGAAGCGCCTGTCCGCCAGCGTGGCCAAGCGCCGCGTCATCGAGCTGGTGCGCGACCTGGGCCTGGCCGACGCGGCCTTCGCCCGCGTGGTGGCGCCGGTGCTGGAGGAGTTCACCGGCTCGCTGGCCAAGGGGGAATGGCAGAGCTGCCTCGCCTCGCTGGTGCAGCTGCGGGCCGCGCACCCGGATGCGCAACTCGGAAGCGCCTGAGCAGATTGAACGCCCATGCTGCTCGATGAACTGCTGAATGGCTTTCCGCGGGAGCGCTTCCTCCAGGAGCACTACCTGCGGCGTCCCTTCACCGGCGCTTCCGCCGCGGAGCGCCTCCAGCGCCTGGGGACGTGGGAGACCATCGACTTCCTCGTCGAGGAGACGGCCTGCGACGTGCTGCTCGCGCGCCAGGGCGTGCCCTACCCGGGAGACAGGCCGAAGACGGCAAAGGCGGCGCGGGAGCTGTTCGCGCAGGGCTACACGCTCGCGCTGCGGCAGCCGGACCTGCACCACCCGGACCTGGCCCAACTGGCGCGCGCCTTCAGCGCGGAGCTGCACGGCCGCATCAACCTGCACATCTACTGCACGCCCGCGGGGCACCACGGCTTCGGCTGGCACTGCGACCCGGAGGAGGTGTTCATCCTCCAGACGGCGGGCCGCAAGGACTACCTGCTGCGGGAGAACACGCTCCACCCCGCGCCCCTACCGGAGTCCGTGCCCAGCGGCTCCCTGGCGGCGCAGGAGAAGACGCCCGTCGAGACGCACTCGCTGAGCGCCGGGGACTTCATCTACATCCCAGGCGGGCACTGGCACATGGCGCAGGCAACCGAGGAGGCGCTGTCCATCTCCATCGGCCTGATGCCGCCCACGCTCCTGGACCTCCTCGACGGGGTGAGGGCCGCGCTGGCCAGCAGCCCGGTGTGGCGGCGGCGGATGCCCTCGCTGGGGCGTGCCTCCACGCTGGACGACCCGAGCAAGCTGGAGCTGCTCCGGACGCTGCTGTCGGAGCTGAGCGGTGAACTCCAGCGCCAGCTCGCCGACCCTGGATATCCCCTGCGCTTCCTCGCGCAGACGGCCCGGTTCTATCTGCGCTCCACGGGAATCCGGGGCAACGGGCGCTGACGGCGCGCGGCCCCGCGAACTCCCTCACTGCGCGCTCTTGTATTGAGGGCGCTGGTGCTAAGAAGAGCAGCCACTGAGGAGCGTGATGCCCGTACTCGCCATCGGCAACATCGAGAAGGTCCGCGCACTCGCGGCCAATGCGCGCCTGCTGCTGGTGGGCGGCGCTCGCGCATCCACCGCCAGCCGCCTCACCGCGTTCGAGCCCGGCACCAACAAGGTGCTGTGGAGCACGGAGCTGCCCTCCGCGGTGAACGCGCTCGCCCTGGCCGGTGGTCAATGGGCCGCGGCCGGCGCGGATGGCACGGTGCGCATCGGCACGCTGTCCGACGGGCAGGTGCAGTTCCAGCTCAACGACGTGCACCCCGGCGGCGTCACGGCGCTGGCTTCCAGCGCGGATGGCACGCTCCTCTTCAGCGCGGGCGCGGACGGCGTCGTGCGCGCCTGGGACTGGGAGTCCACGCGCAAGATGCACGAGTGGAAGGCGTCCACCCAGCCCCTGCGCGCGGTGGCCGTGGACCCCTCCGGCACCTACGCGGCGGGCGCGGGTGACGACGGCGTGGTGCGCGTCTTCACCGTGGCCACGGGCGCGCAGCGCGACATGGCCGGCCACGAAGGCGCCGTGCGCGCGCTCGCCTTCACGCCGCGCGACGGCCGGCTGGTGTCCGCCGGTGACGACGGCAAGCTGCGCATCTGGTACCTCGTGGGCGCGGTGGAGTTCGAGGTCCGCGGCGAGAAGGACACCGGCCATGCCGGCCCGGTGCTCGCCCTGCTCTTCCCGCCCACGCCCACCGCCAAGCCCGGTGGGGAAGAGCCCGGTGACCGCGTGTGGTCCTCGGGCAGCGACGGCCAGGTCAAGGTCTGGCGCCTGGACGTTCGCCGCAAGCCGCGCTCGCTCGACGCGGGAGGCAAGCCCGTGCAGGCGCTCGCCTTCGTGCCGCCGGCCAATCCGCGGCTGGCGAAGACGTCCCTGGGCTCCGTCTTCACGGGCGGGGATGACCGCCGCACGCACCGCTTCGGCCTCGCGGCGGATGGTTCGCCCGCGGGCGACCACGACACGTCCCAGCACGGCATCGACCTGCTGACGGAATCACTCAAGGCCGGCCGTCCCCGCCGCGAAGCCGCGGTGCGCGAGGCCGCCGCGCTGGAGGAGACGGAGGCGCTGGACTTCCTCTTCCAGGTGCTGTCCTCGGAGAAGGACGCGGAGGTCCGGCGGCTCGCCGTGCGCGAGCTGGCGGACAAGGGCCGCACCGCCGCGCGCCCCAAGCTGCGCGAGCGGCTGGACGACTCGCATCCGATGGTGCGCAAGGCCGCGCTGGACGCGCTCGTCGCGCTGGAGCCGGAGGCCCCGCTGTCCGCGCCGCGCGCGGCGCTGGGCTCGCAGCACCCGGAAGTGCGCGTGCTGGGCCTGGAGCTGCTGGCGAAGCTGGGAGGCACGTCCCCGCTGGTGCCGGGCCTCATCGCCGGCCAGCTCGCGGACAACCAGGGCGCGGTCGGCCTGGCCGCGCTGGACGCACTCACCCAGGTGGTGCCGGGCGACGGCGCCGAGCCGCTGCGCACCGCCTTCGAGCGCGGCCCCTCCCAGCTCAAGGTGGAGGTGCTCATCCGCGCCGTGGCGGGCGGGCTGCTCGGCCACGCGCAGTTGCAGGCCCTGGTGGCCCGCGCGCTGGATGACGCGGACCCCGGCGTTCGCCGCACGGCCTTCACCGTGCGCGTCATGGAGCGCCGGGCGCTGTCCCACGCGCTGGAGTCACGCGACGAGGACTTCGGCCGGGGCACCAAGGAAGTCTCCCGCTGGCTGGTCCAGCGCGCGCGCCGTGCGCAGGGCGTCGCGGGCAATCCGCCCATCACCGACGCGGAGCTCCAGGCCGCACGCGATGCGATGCCCGCGCAGGGCACCACGGGCGCGGCCATCACCGAGAGCGACCTGGAGCCGCTGCTGGCCGCCATGGCCTGCCGCACGCCGGACACGGCCGTGCGCGGCGCTCGCGGCCTGGCACAACTGGGTGACGCACGGGCGCTGGGCGCGCTGCTCCAGCTCTCCCGCGAGCCGGACGCCGCCATCCGCCGGGTGGCTGCCTCCTCCCTCCAGGCACTCCAGGACGCGCGCGCTCGCGAGCGGCTGGTGTGGATGCTGGACGACGAGAACGCGGACGTGCGTGCCGCCGCGCTGGACGCGGTGGTGGCGCTGGACGCGGACGCGCCGCTGGCGTCGGCGGAGGCCGCCCTGCGCTCGGGCCACGAGGACGTGCGCGTGCGCGGCCTGGACCGGCTGGTGAAGCTGGGCGCGGCGGCGCCGGGCGCGGAGGCGCTGCTGGGCGACGCGCTGGAGGACGAATCCGGCAAGGTGCGCGGCGAGGCCTTCCGCACGCTGTGGGCCTGGAACGAGAAGGCGCCGGAGAAGGCGCTGGACCGCGCGCTGGCGGGCCGCTTCCCCGACCTGCGCCACCGGGCGGTGGAGGTGCTGGCACAGCGCGCCGCCGAGGGCTGGGCGCTGGAGCGGCTGAAGAAGGCCGTGGAGGACCGCGACACCAGCGTGGCCACCGCCGCGTATGACGCGTGGGTGAAGCACGTGGGCAAGGAGCACGCGGAGGCCCACCTGGCGGCGCTCGCCACCACGCACGCGCCGCTGCGGGAGCACGCCGCGAAGGGCGCCATCCACGCCCCCATCGAGCCCCTGCGCTCGCCGCTGCTCAAGCGCGTCCAGGACGAGGAAGTCCCCGTCGCCGTGGCCGCGCTGGAGGCGCTGGACAAGCTGGTGCCCAACGAGAACGGGCCCCTGCTGGCCGGGCTCTCCGCGGCGCCGCTGCCGGTGCGCGTGCGCGCGGTGGAGCTGCTGGCTCCGCGTGGCGCTGAAGACATCATCGAGCCGATGCGCGCGTTCATCACCGACAAGGACCTGGAGCGGCTCTACCCTCCAGCCTTCCTGGTGCCGCTGCGCATCCGCGCCGCGCGGGCCCTGGCGTCACTGGGCTCGCGGCGCCTGCTGACCTTCTTCGCCACCGTGCTGCTGCCGCACGAGCTGGGTGACATGCAGGAGCAGGGTGGCCGCGGGCTCGCCACCGCCGCTCGCCGGGGCGACGAAGGCTTCCTGCTGGACGCGCTGGGCCACGCCAACGTGGCGGTGCGCTCCTGGGCCGCCGACGGCCTGTCCCGCCTGGGTGACGTGCGCGCCCTGCCGGTGCTCACCGGCAACCTGCGCCACGACCACCTCCCCATCCGGCTGGGCGCCATCCTCTCCTTCGCGGCCCTGGGCCCGGAGGGTGACGGCGGCCTGCTGCACGGCCTGGAGGACCGCGCCCGCGAGGTGCAGGAGATGGTGTTCGCCATCGTCCTCGCCCGTGATTTGCGCGCCAGCCGCCGGGGCGAGCCGCCCGACCTGCTCACCAGCGCCCTCTCCAGTGGCAGGCCGGAGGTCCGCTACGCCGCCGCCCGCGCACTGGAGCTGCGCACGGAGCCGGACGCGGCGCGCGCCCAGTTGGTGGAAGCCCTGCTGCCGCCTCGGCCGGAGAAGGTGGCCGACATGAAGGACTGGCCGGCCGAAGAGGAGCGCGTGAAGTACGTCGTCGGGCTCGCGGAGGCCCTGTCCAGCCTCCAGCCCGAGCAGCGCTACGCGGCGGCCCAGGTGCTGCTGCTGCGCGACAAGCCGCTGGAGTACTTCCGCCACGCCAAGAAGGTGGCGCGGCCGAGCACGCTGGATGCGCCCTGGAAGCCGGAGACGGCCCCCACCAGCTCGCCCGTGCAGGCCACGCCCGCGAAGAACTGGCTGCGGCGCATCTTCTCCGCCGTGAAGACGGATGCCCCCGCCGCCTCGCCCGAGGCCTCCGCCCAGGCCGAGCGGCAGCACCTGCGCCGGCTGGCCTTCGGCGCCTACGTCGGCCTGCTGCGGCAGGTGTCCACGGGCGACGATGAGGGCCACCGCGTGCGTCGCGACGCGGTGGACCGCGTGGTGAAGCTCACGCTGGAGGGCTTCGCCGGCACGCCCGCCGCCGTGGCCGCCCTGCTGCGCGCCCTGGAAGACCCGCACCAACTGGTCCGCAAGGCCGCGCTGGCCGGACTGAAGGAGCTCTTCCCCGCCGGCAGCGATGAGCCGCTGGCGCTGGCCCTGGCCTCGCTGGCGCCGGACGTGGCGCGCGCGGCGCTGGATGAACTGGCCACGCGGGGTGACGCCGCGAAGCCGCGCATCACCGCCGCGCTGAACTCGCCGCTGACGGACGTGCGCCGCTACGCCTTCGAGCTGCTGGAGAAGCTCAGCCCGCCCGGCAGCCTGGAGCCGCTGCTGGCCGCGCTGGGCAGCGAGCACGCCGACCTGCGCGTGGGCGTCATCGAGCGGCTGGCGGGCGCCAACGACTCGCGCGTCACCGAGGCGCTGGGACGCGCCATGGCCAGCGAGCACGAGGACCTGCGTCTGCGCGCCTCGGAGCTGCTGGCGTGGCGTGGCGATGACCGCGCGGTGGAGGTGCTCGCCACGTTCCTGCGCGCGGAGAACGCGAGCGCCGCGAAGCGCGCCACGGAGGCCCTGGCCCGGCTGGCCACGCCCGCCTCGGTGGCCGCACTGGCCGCCCGGCTGCCCGCGGCCCAGGATTACCATGAGCGCAAGCGGCTGGTGACGGCCCTGGGCAACACGCGCCGGCCCGAGGCGCTGGAGGTGCTGGCCCGCCAGTGCCAGACGGACGCAGAGGGCGCCATCCGCAGCGAGTGTGTCACCGCGGCCATGACGGTGGCCGGCAGCGACGTGAAGAAGCGCGACGTGAAGCTGGCCGTGTCGTTCCTGCGGCAGGCCGTGAAGAGCTTCGACGTCGCCGTGCGGCTGGAGGCCCTGCGGCACCTGGAGCACGGCGCGGAGGCCGGCCAGTCGGAGCTGCTGGTCAGCCTCTTCACGGACCGCTTCCCCACCGTGAGCGGCGCGGCCGTGGAGGCCTACGCGAAGCGCGTCATCGAGCACGGCGCCCCGGCGGAGCCGCTGGAGGTGGTGCTGCGCGGCGGCTCGCGCGACCTGATGCTGCCGGCCGCGGAAGGCGTGGCCTTCAAGGGCGGCGCCAGCGCGCTGCGGCCCCTGATGCTGTACGCCCGCGCGGGCGAGGACGGCCAGCGCGAGCGGGCCCTGCTGGCCCTGGGCACGCTGGGTGACGCGCGCGCCCTGGCCGAGCTGGAGACGGTGGCCGCGGGCGGCACGGCGGAAGCGCCCGTGGAGCCGAGCATGGTGTCGGCCGCCATCGAGGGCCTGGGCCGGCTCGCCGCGAAGCTGCCGGACGGCGAGGAGCGCCGCCGCGTCGAGGAGAAGGTGGAGGCCGCCGCGGTGGAGGGCGCCACGCTGGTGCTGCAGCAGGCCGGCGTGAAGGGCCTGCGCGCCATCGGCGGGGAGCGCGCCCGGGTGAAAATCGAGGCGCTGCTCGGCGACACGAGCACGGCGCTGATGGTGCAGCTCACCGCGGCCCAGGAGCTGGGGAAGCTCAAGGACACCGCGGCGGAGACGGCCCTGGCCGCCGCGCTGGACGCGCCCCAGCCAGAGCTGCGCAAGGAGGCGCGCAAGGCGCTCGACGTGCTGTTCCCCACCGAGCGCACGCGGGTGGAGTTCCACGCGGTGGCCAGCCGCTACCCGGACATCTCCGCGCCCGCCGCGGCCTACCTCGCCAACGAAGGCGACCCGGCGCTGCTGGTGCCCCGGCTGGCCACGCTGGACAACGTGACGCTGCGGCTGCGCCTGCGGCGCGGGCTCGCACGCCGGGGCGCCCTGCCCCTGCCGGAAGTGGTGGCGCTGCTGGGCCATGACAAGCCGGAGGCCCGCGAGGAGGCCGCGCTGCTGGTGGGCACCTGGACGGGTGAGGCCCGCGAGCCCGGCACGGTGGACCTGGCCGCGCTGTCCCGCGCGCTGGTGACGGCCGAGCGCCGCACGGCCACGGACTGGACCTCCGCCGCGCCGTCCAGGCGCGCCGTGCTGGAAGGCGCCTGGCAGCGTCTGCTGTGGGCGGGCTCCCGGCTGGGCACCGCGGGCATGGCCGACTCCGCGCGCACCCTCCTCCAGGGTGGCGAGACGGCGGCCCCGGGCACCGTGCGCCAGGAGGCCGCGCGCGCCCTGGGCCGGCTGGGCACGCCGGGGGGCACGCTGACGCTCACCGGACAGGCCCCGGCGGCCGTGCTGACGAACGAGAAGGAGCGCGCCGCCGCGGCGGACACGCTGCGCAAGTCGCTGGTGGATCCGGACGCGCGGGTGCGGGCGGCGGCGGCGGATGCGCTGGCGAAGCTCGCCCCCGAGCGCGCCACCGCCTGGGCGCTGGAAGTGAAGCCCTTCGACGCGGTGGCCTTCGGTCCCATGGGGGCCCGGACGTCACGGGAGCTGCTGGCCACCTCCGAGGGTCGCCGGCTGTCGGTGCCGACGCTGCTGGGTGCCCACGCGCTGGAGCCCCTGAAGTCCCTGGCCACCGACGCGAAGCCGGAGACGCGGCAGGACGCGTGGGCCGCGCTGGGCCGCCTGGGCGGAGACGACGCGGCGAAGCTGCTGCACGAGGCCGCCTTCGACAAGTCGCAAACCGTGGAGCTGCGCAAGGCCGCCTGGCGCGCCCATAAACGTGCACGCCGGGCCGCTGAGCGCGCCCGGAACCGGAAGGAAGGGAACCCGTCGTGACGACCGCCACCCGACACCCCGTCGAGCTGCGCTACGCCACCGCGAGCGACGTCGAGTCCGGCACGGACGGCTCCCGCGTCCGCCTGGCCCTGGAGGGCTCGCGCGGCACCGTGGGCGTGAGCGGCCGCGTCACCGACGCCGCCCTCTTCCGCGACGCGCTGGCCGCCACCTTCGGCATCCTCGCCAGCGACTTGCGCTACCGGGGCAAGGACCGCACCGCGTACCTCGCCTACCTGATGAAGCAGGGCAAGCGGGCCAGCGCGCTCATCTGGGAGGCGCAGAAGGCGTTCCTGGACAACGCGCTGGACGGCGAGAAGAAGCAGGACGCGGTGCTGGACCCCGTGCTCACGGTGGACCCCGACAGCGTGTCCCTGGAGGTCTTCTCCCGCGACGAGAGCGCCTACGCCCGGCTGTCCTTCGACAACCGCCTCTTCGAGGGCCGCGAGGCCGCGCACGGCTCCACCTTCCTGGACGTGCCGCCGGACCTGCCCGCCCGCGTGGACCGGCTGCGCACCTACGTGCCCGTCGCCCTGGAGGCGCACGTCGCGCTGGCCACGCCGGCCTCGCAGCCGGCCCGCGCCCCCCGCAACGTGGAGGTGCCCCACGCCTGGCTGCGCGGCTTCCTCCAGGTGCAGTCCGCCGCCACGCTGCCCGCGAGCACCTGCGAGCTGGCGCCCATCGACCTCTACAACCTCCTCTTCGCCCTGCGCGCTCGCAAGGCGAAGAAGGCTCCCCGCGCGCTGCGCTTCGAGCTGGTGCCCGGCGCCCCGCCCCGGCTGGTGCTGGAGCCGTGGGAGCTGGTGCTGGAGTGCCACGGCGGCACGTACAACGGCACCGCGCCCGCGGTGGTGCGCACCTTCGGCCGTCAGCGCCTGGCCGCGCTCGCGCGCCTGCTGCCCCACGCGAAGTCGGTGCGGGTACAACTCATGGGCCCCGGCCTGCCGGTGTTCTGGGTCATCGACATGGGCGCGGCCACGCTCACGCTGGGCCTCACGGGCTGGACGGAGAGCGGCTGGTCCTCCGCCGCGGCCTTCGACGTGCTGATGCCCCGCGCGGTGCCGGACGGACTGGCGGAGCAGCTTCGCAACCGGCTTCGGACCGAAGGCCCCCTGCCCTTCGACACGCTCGCCGCCAGTGCCGGCGCGCCCAAGGAGTCCGTGCGCGCGGCGCTCCAACTGGAGTGCCTGCGCGGACGCATCCTCTTCGACGTGGCGCGCGGCCAGTACCGTCCGCGCGAGCTGATGCCCACGCCGGTGGACGCCGCCGTCATCCGCTACGGCAATGAGCTGGAAGCGCGGGCGCACCGCCTGCTGGGCGGCGACGGCGCTCCGGGCGCGGGCGAGGTGAAGCTGACCAAGGTGCACGACGTGGTGGGAGAGGGCATCCGCATCCACGGCGAAGTGGTGGACCGCGAGGCCCTGCGCAGCTTCTTCCCCAGCTTCACGTTGGATTTGGAAGGCCGCGTGAAGGACGCGAGCTGCGGGTGTCCGCACCACCGGCGCTCCGGCCTGAGGGAAGGCCCCTGCGAGCACCTGCTGGCGCTGCGGCTGGCCTACGCGCGCCGCCGCGCGGAGGAAGAGGCGCTGCGGCAGACGCCCGAGGGCCGCAAGCTCATCCGCGCGGAGACGCGCTCCTACGTGCGGCGCGACGCGGAGAGCGGCCTGGAGACGGTGTACCGGGTTTCCCTGGATGGTCAGGTGGTGGCGGTGGAGTGGGGCCCGCGCACGGGCTCGCCGCGTCACCAGCGGCTCTGGTTCGACTCGGATGCGGAAGCGCGCGGAGCGTACTTCGCGCGCCTGGAGAAGTTGGCGGCTGACGGCTACATCGACGCGGCCTCGGCATTGGTGTAAACCCTTCAACCACGGCTCGGCCGCCACGCGCGGCGGGCAGGACAGGTGCGACGAAGAGACGACGACGTGCGCTTCACGCGCGAGCAGCCGAGAGAGGTCCGGAGTGCATCAGCCTGAGCGCCTCGAGCGCGGGAGCGGCGTTGCGCCGCTCCGGTTGGAATGCAGGACACTCTCCGCAAGGTAGCCTGTTCTTGGCTCTCTCCCTCCTAGGCACTACGGCCAGGGTGGGTAGCGGAGCCAACGACGCGACCGCCGTTTACCCACCCCGGCCGTAGTGCCTAGGAGGGGAGAGCCGGTGAGGCTACCGTGCCCCAGGTAAGATGGTGGTGCTTTCCCGGCCTCCCTCGACTGCTCGCGCCATGTCCCGTCTTCCACCGCCGCGCCCGCCCAAGGTGCAGACATGACCGCCAGGCTGGACCCGTTCGTCCCCGCAGCTTCGCCGCAGGCCGTGCCCACGCCCGAACCCACCGCTCCGTCGCCGGACGCGGCCGCGAAGCGTGAAGCCCGCCGGCTCGCGCACGAAGCGCTGCTCGTCCGCGCGAAGGCCATCGACGAAGCGGGCGGCGCCGACGACTGGGTGCAGGCGCAGCTCGTCGCCAAGGGCCTCGCGGTGGAGGACCTGGACTTCTCCAGCGCCTCCGAGAAGGACAAGAAGGCCTGGAAGGAGAAGAAGAAGGCCGAGGCCACCGAGCGCCGCGCGCTGAAGCGTCAGGCGCACGAGGCGTGGAAGGCCACGCACGTGGGCCACCTGGGCGCGGGCGTGCACTGGGCGGAGGACCGCCCGGCCGACGCGTTCGACGTGCCCCACCGCGAGGAGCGCGCCCGGGCCAACGGCCTGACGGAGCTGGACTCGGCGGAGGCGCTGGCCAAGGCGCTGGGGCTGAGCGTGTCCAAGCTGCGCTGGTTCGCGTTCCACCGCGAGGTGGACACGGCCACGCACTACGTGAGCTGGACGATTCCGAAGCGGGACGGCAGCAAGCGCACGATTACGTCCCCCAAGCCGGAGCTGAAGGAAGCGCAGCGCTGGGTGCTGTCCAACGTCGTGGAGCGGCTGCCGGTGCACGGCGCGGCGCACGGCTTCGTGGCGGGGCGCTCCATCCTCACCAACGCGCAGGCCCACCAGGGCGCGGACGTGGTGGTGAAGGTGGACCTCAAGGACTTCTTCCCCTCCGTCACCTGGCGCCGGGTGAAGGGCCTGTTGCGCAAGGGCGGCCTGCCGGAGGGCACGTCCACGCTGCTGTCGCTGCTCTCCACGGAAGCGCCGCGGGAGGCGGTGCAGTTCCGGGGCAAGCTGCTGCACGTGGCCACGGGCCCGCGCGCGCTGCCCCAGGGCGCGCCCACGTCGCCGGGCATCACCAACGCGCTGTGCCTGAAGCTGGACAAGCGGCTGTCCGCGCTCGCGAAGCGGCTGGGCTTCACGTACACGCGCTACGCGGACGACCTGACCTTCTCGTGGACGAAGGCGAAGCAGCCCAAGGCGCGGCGGACGCAGCGTCCCCCGGTGGCGGTGCTACTGTCGCGCGTGCAGGAAGTGGTGGAGGCGGAGGGCTTCCACGTGCACCCGGACAAGACGCGTGTGGCGCGCAAGGGCACGCGGCAGCGGGTGACGGGGCTGGTCGTGAATGCGGCGGGCAGGGACGCGCCGGCGGCCCGGGTTCCGCGCGACGTGGTGCGCCAGTTGCGCGCCGCCATCCACAACCGGAAGAAGGGCACGCCGGGCCGCGAGGGCGAGTCGCTGGAGCAGCTCAAGGGCATGGCCGCCTTCATCCACATGACGGACCCGGCCAAGGGCCGCGCCTTCCTGGCGCAGCTCGCGGCGCTGGAGTCCACGGCGAGCGCGGCTCCGCAGGCGGAGTGACGCTCAGCGCGCGTCCGTCGCCGAGGTGCCGCGCGCCAGCAACGCGGCATTGAGGAAGTCCGTCAGCCGGCGCGGGTACGCCTCCGGCTCGGTGGCGCTGAAGTTCCCGTGCCCGGCGCCTTGGATGCGCCATGTCTGGGCATACTCGCGCACCTTGGCGAAGAGCTCGTCGGCGAGCGGCTGTCCTGACTCCTCCGTCCCCATGACGATGAGCAGCGGCCGGGGGCGGATGCGCTCCACCGCGTCGATGGTGCGCACCTCTTCCAGGGCGATGCCGCGCCGCCAGAAGGGCACCAGCGCCCCGCTCTGCGACACGAAGCCGAAGCGGCGGAAGTCATACGCGGCGGCCAGCCACAGCGTGTTGAACGGGGACAGCAGCACCACGGCGCGCACCGCCGGGTCCTCCGCCGCCACCTCCGCCACAGCCGCAGATCCAATCGAGAAGCCGAGCGCCCCTACCCGCTCCGGGTCCACGTCCGGCTGGGCGCGCACGAAGTCCAGCGCGGCCCGCACGTCCCGGCGCTCCAGGTCTCCCCAGGTGGAGAAACCGCCCTCGCTTTCACCGTGGGCGCGCAGGTCGAAGAGCAGCACGCCATAGCCCGCGGCCCGCAGGATTCGCGCTTCGGGCAGCAGGTCCGCGCGCGTCTGGGACAGGCCGTGCGCCAGCACCACGGCGGCGCGGTTCCGGGACGGCACGTACCAGCCCCGCAGCGTCAGCCCATCCGACGTCTGAAGCGAAACGTCCTTTGCCTCGGCGAAGTCAGCGGGGCGCTCGGCCTTGGGACGTGGGTAGTGGAAGTAGGCCTCGGAATGACGCAGCGCCCTACCGAACACCGCCAGCGCGGCCAGCAACCCCAGCGCGAGCGCGCCACCCAGCAGCCACCGCCACTTCATCTTCGTTGGACCTCGCGGAAGGAAGCTGGGGTGTTTGAACCCCAGGAGTGCAGACGGGACCCACGTTGCTCCGCCACGTACTGAGCAGCTTACACTCCACATAGACAACTCACAGTGCCATCAAAGACGGCACTGTCGCGCCAGGAAACCTGTGGGCACATCCAGGATGATGTTCGACGTGGTGGTGGTGGGTGGTGGCGCTTGCGGCGGATGGACAGCCAAGCAGCTGACGGAAGCAGGCTTGCGTGTCCTGGTGCTCGAAGCGGGCCGCGGCATGGGCGCGGACCGGATGCTGTGGATGCTCCACCGCATGCGCCAATCCCTTGGCTACCTGGCGGAGACGGACGACCAGCGCAAGGTGCGCCAGTCGGTGCAGAGCACCACCTTCGCGTGGCCCTTCCACCCGCACGCCTTCGTCGACGACGTGGACAATCCCTACACCACGCCGGAGGACCAGCCCTTCACGTGGATTCGTGCACGGCAGGTGGGCGGGCGCACGTCCGTGAAGGCACACGGGCGCCAGTTCTACCGGCTGTCTGACTTCAACTTCAAAGCAGGCACGCAGGATGGGCAGGGGCCGGACTGGCCGCTGACGCTGGCGGACCTGGCGCCGCACTACGAGACGGTGGAGCGGTGGATGGGCATCCACGGCAACGCGGATGGCCTGGACATTCTGCCGGACTCCGTCTTCGCGGGTGCCATCGCCATGACGCCCGCGGAGCAACGCCTGAAGGAACAGGTGGAGCGCCGCTGGCCGGAACGCCGCGTCATCGTCCGCCGCACCGCGGGAGCGCCCGTGACGATGCCCGCCGCGTTGAAGACGGGCCGGCTCGCGCTGCGCACGAACGCGGTGGTGGACCAGGTGCTGTACGACGCGGCGACAGGGCGCGCCACGGGGGTGCACTTCCTCGACGCGAGGACGGGCAAGTCCTACGAGGCCCACGCGCGGGTGGTGGTGCTGGCGGCGGGCGCGATTGAATCCACGCGGCTGCTGCTGAACTCGCGATGCAGCGCGTTCCCGGACGGATTGGCGAACGCGTCGGGGCAGTTGGGCCGCAACCTGATGGACCACACGTACATGCTGGGCATCGAGGCGAAGATGAACCTGCCTCCCGAAGCCCAGCGGCAGGAGCATAGCTGGGCGTACATCCCCCAGTTCCGCAACGTGGCCACGAAGGAGCAGGACTTCGCGCGCGGCTACGGCGTGCAGGTCTTCACCTTTGGAGACAACTGCCACTTCGTGCCCTTCGGGGAGATGGTGCCGCGCCCGGAGAATCGCGTGACGCTCAGCCCGACGGTGAAGGACCGCTGGGGCATCCCCGCCGCGCACATCGAATGCCGGCACTCCGCCAACGAGCTGAAGATGGCCGAGGACGCGCTGGCGGCCTGCAAGGAGATGATGGAAGCGGCCGGCTTCACCGTGGAGAAGGCCAACGCCACGTTGTCCACGCCGGGCATGGCCATCCACGAAGTGGGCACGGCGCGCATGGGCACGGACCCGAAGACGTCGGTGCTCAATCCCCATAATCAGAGCTGGGACGTGCCCAACCTCTTCATCAACGACGGTGCCTGCTTCCCGTCCCAGGGACCGCAGAACCCCACGCTGACGATGATGGCCATCGCCGTGCGTGCCAGTGCGCACATCGTGAAGGAGTTCAAGGCCGGGCGTCTGTGACGGGGTGGCGAGCGTTGCGGCTCCGGCGCTGCATACCGTAGCGTGCTCGCGATGATTCAAGTCGACGAGCTCGGAGAAGAGACGACGTTCGCAGAGGTCGCCAGGCGACTTGCTGGGGCGAGCTGGCTTGCCTCGTTCCTCGAGACCGAGCAGCTCAACGACCCGGAGACCAACGGCATCGTCGTGCCTCGCATCGTCAACGCAGGTCTGCGCCTCGACGACACGCTCAAGAGTGGGCCCGGCCCCTGGGCGGTCATCATCGACGGGGACCTCGAGACGAGCGGCGATCTCGTGTGCGCGACCGACGATTACCTGACGAGCACGCTGATTGTGATTGGCAACGTGCGCGCGAGGAACGTGCGCTTCGCCGCGAGCGCGCGCGTCGGAATCGAAGGCGACCTGGTCGGCGGCGGTGGGCTCGGCATCGTGAGCGGAACGTGGGGTGACGGCGGCGCGGTGCTGTGGGCGCGGTCGTGCGAAGCCGCGCTCGTGTTGCTCGACGGCAACACGAGCATCGACGCGGACCGGTGCCGGCGAACGCTGGTGTGTGGGTCGACTGGTTGGGGCGAATTCACCCCGGACCTCCACGACCACGCGACGTTCGAGGAGCTGTTCGAACCCGCCGCTTTCGATGAACGCGGCGACCTCGATTCTGGCCGGGCGATGGCGCTCGCGAATGAAGGGCGCTCAGCGCTGCGGCCCGAGGTCGAGAATCGGCTGCGCGGAAGCAAGGGACTCGCAACACGCGAGGCGCTCGCATGGCTGGCGAGCGACCCGCACTGCCGCGAACTCATGGCGCTCGGCGATGACAGGTCGATGGCGGTGCTCGCCGAGCAGTTGGCTCAGCGCGGCCATACGGTCTCCATCGAGAGCCTCACTCGCTCGGTGCGCGCCATGCTCGGTGCGCGCCTCGCGTAGAAATCGCCCCGGCGCTTTCCCACGCGCCACATCGCGTCGGTGGAGATGAACACGGGCTTCTGGCACCGCCTGAGCCTGCTTGACGGCGGCACCGAGGGCCCCGCTACGTCCTGAAGCCCATCAGTGCCGAGCCCTCCGCCGCGCCAGTGCCGCGCCCGCGAGGCCCACCACCGCTGACACCAGCGCCAATGGGCTCAGCCAGTCTCCCCATGCCAGGGCGAGCGTCGTCAGCGCGGCCGACTCCGGCACGCGCATGGTGAGGCCCGCGCGCTGGTTGTCGTCCACCTCGGCCACCACCGCGCCCGTGATGTCGATGAGCGCGGTCACACCCGAATTCGTCACCCGGACCTGTGGCCGCCGCGTCTCGATGCTGCGAAAGGCCGCGTGCATCAGGTGCAGCCGGGGCGCGGGCGTGCCGGTGAACCACGAGTCATTGGACAGCGTGAGCAGCAGCTCCGCGCCCTGCCGCACGCCCTGCGCGACATACTCGGGGAAGATGGTCTCGTAGCAGATGAGCGGCGCCACCCGGAGCTGGCGTCCGTCGCGCAGCGTGAAGCTCACCGCCCGAGGCCCGGGCCCTCGCTTCCAGCGTCCTGTCCACGGCAACCACTCGCGAAGCGTGGGGGTGTCGATGGCGTCCGGCACCCACTCCGTCAGCGGGAAGAGCATCGTCTTGCGGTACGCGGCGCGCTCGAACGCGCCTCCAGGTGACGACGGCCCCAGGAACATGGCCGCGTTGAACTCGCGCTCGCCCTCCAGGTCATACGTGCCGAACACGAGCGGCACCCCGCGCTCGGAGACGTAGCCGGCGATCTCCGCGTCCAGCGCCGCGCCCGTCTCGCTGCGCGGCGCTCCAAAAGGCGTGGGGTACACCGTCTCCGGCCACACCAACAGGTCCACCGGTCCGTCGCGCAGCAGCGCGTCTGACATCGCGTAATGCGTGTCGAGCACCATCCGCACGACTTCGTAGGCGCCCATCTCCGCCTTCAGCTTCTCGTAGCGGGTGATGTTCGCCTGCACCGCGCCCACCACCAGCCCGCCCTCAGCCCGGGTCGCCTCGCGCACCTGCGCATGCCGGAAGGCGCCGTACCCCGACAGCACGAGCACCAGCGCCGCGAGCCCCGCCACGGGCTTCCAGGCGGCACGCGCCCCATGGCCCCTCCAGGCACGAAACGCCGCGAGCACGCACTCATTGCCCAGGAGCAACACCAGCGTGAGTCCCGGCGCGCCCGCCACGTCCGCGCCCTGCCGCAGCCACTCGGAGGCATAGAGCCCGTGTCCCAGCGTGTCCGCGAAGAGCTTGGGCGTGACGCCCTCCACGCCTACGTATGCGAGCGTCCCCACCAGGGGCGGCAACCAGCCCTGCCCCTCCCGCGCCAGACGCCGCGCCGCGTACCGGGCCAGCGCGGCAGCGACGAACTGGAGCTGGAGCAGCGGCGCCACCAGCAGGAACAGCGCCCAACCAACCACCGTGGGCGCCCGCGAGTACGCCTGGAGCGCGCCCGGGAACCAGTGAAAGACGGCGGCGGTGAACGTCACGCTGAGCAGCACGCCCAGGCCCAGCGCCTCGCGTGCCGAGCGGGCCCGGTCCAGCGCCGCGAGCCAGGGCACCATCGCCACCCAGCCGAGCGCCAGCCAGCGAGCCTCCAGCCGCCCGAACAGCGCGAACAGGACCGTGGTCCCCAGGACACCGAGCAGCGCCACCCCCAGGTGCCGCCCGCGGCCCACCCCCACCTGGACGCCGGTCACGGCGAGGGCGCCCCACTCTCCGCGCCCTCGGGCAGCTCCAACCGTCGGATAGGCATTCCCGGAGGGGCCAGCTCCTCGGGCACCAGCCCGTCGGCGGGCTTGGGAATCGGCTGGCCGTTCGCATCCACAGGCTGATGGTCGGGATGGAACATCAGCACAGCCGCCACGATTTCACCCGAGTCCTTGTACTGGAAATGACGCACGTACCCGGGCGGCAGCTCGAAGTCATCGGGGACGACGAGGCCTTTCTTGATGGGCTTCGTCCCGGGCCGGTAGAGCTGCATGCCCGTCAGTTCGGACTCCATGGCCGGCTCCTGGACATCGGTATCGGTGGCCAGTTCGGCGACAGGCTCGGGGGCGGGCCGCGGAGCTGAAGCAGCGACGGGAGGCGGCCGTGTCCGCGGCGCGCGGGCACGCACCTCGGGCGTGGGAGGCGGAATGGGCAGCGGCACCTCCGCGAGCGGTGGCGGCGCTTCCACCTCGATGTCGGTCGAGCCCCACCAGACACTCAAGCCAATGCACGCGAGCGTGAAGACACACGCGCCGCCCACGAGCCACACACCCAGACCCTTCCCCGTTCGAGCGGGCGTGATGTGCGTGACGCCGTCGCTGTCAACGCGACGCTTTGGTGCAGGGGACTGCGGCCTCATGTTCGCGCGAAGACCTCCGGGCTGCGTATGCTACGGAGCCACCCCCTCCGAGGCAATCACAGCGCATTCCGCTCACCCTCATGAGCTCTTCGTCCATTCTCGTCACCGATGCCCCCGGCGGCACGCCACCCGCCACCACGCCCGAGCCCGCTCGCTTCGCGGTGCACGCCTGGACACCCGGGCTGCGAGGGCTCGCGGTGGTGACGCAGCTCTCCGCGCTGGGCGCCCTGCTCCACTTCACCGCGCAGCTCTGGATGGAAATTTCCGAAGGGACCCAGCGGATGCAGCCCGTGCCCATCGCCGTCGGGCTGGTGCTGCGAGTCGTGCTACCGCTCGCGTTCGTCTCCGCGCTGCGCCGCAGCCGCCGGGCCATCGTCGCCGTGGACACCCACCAGTGGACCCTGACGCTGCGCGGCGGCGCCCGGATGGAGATTCCCTTCGAAGCCGTGACCGCGGTGCGCCCCTGGCGGCTGCCGCTCCCGGGCCCCGGCCTGACGCTGCGGATGCGGTCAGGCCGCGCTTTCAGCCACGCGCTGGAGGTGGAGGACGCACTGCCCCTGCTGAACGCGCTGGGCCAGCACGGAGCATTGGGCGCCGCGCAATCCCACACACTGGTTCGTTACGCCCATGCACGCCATGCCCTGTGGCGCCGGCGCTGGTACCACCTGCTGGTGAAGTTCGTGCTCTTCCCGCTGGTGCCCACGGCCATCCTCTTCTACTCGTACCAGGTCATCTCGTTTGGAGGCGCGCTGGGTGAGTACAGGATGTACGGATTGGACGCGTACCTGCGTTCGTTCGGCCGGTACTACGCGCCAATCTCGTTGTGCCTGCTGCTCTTCGCCTGCTTCTGGCGCGTCGTCGCGGAGGGCGCGTCGCTCCTGGCGGCGTGGCTTCTGCCAGCCTGGGCGCGCGGCGTGCGGCGCGCGGCGGAGTGGTTCTGCTGGCTCGTCTACTACGTCGGCACCCTTGGGTTGATCGGCGCGCGCTTCATGATGTGACGTGCGCGCCGGGCGCTGGAAACGACAAGGCCCCCGGTTGCCGAAGGCAACCGGAGGCCCAAGCGCCGCACTTACACCCGAGGCGTGAGCGCGGTCGCAGCGATTACGGCCTGGCGGGGTTGAACTTCGCGCTCTCCCAGCCCATGCGGTCGTGGCCCGTCTTGTTCCAGGTCGAGGTGTCGGTGGGCAGCGCGCCGGTGCCGCCAGAGCTGGAAATGGTGCCACCGGTGTAGGTCGGGTGGGTGTCGTCAGACTGGAGGTAGTCGTAGCTGGTGCTCGCGTTGACGAAGTGCGTGTTCGAGTCGCGCAGCGTGGAGCGCAGCGTCACGGAGATGCGCTGGACGTACGCAGCCTCGGACTCGCCCTCGATGTAGCGGATGGCCTCGGAGTCCACCTTGCCATCACCGTTGGAGTCGTAATCCGCGGCCATGTACTCCGCGAACGAGTCCGCGCACTTGAAGCCGTGGCGAGCCGCCAGGCTGCACGCGCGCCAGTTGCTCCTCGCCAGGAGCGGCAGGAACTTCTCCCGCTTGTTCACCACCTGGCCCGTGGCGGAGTCCCGGCACTGGGTGTTCACGTTGTCCGCGTTGAAGCCCGGGTAGTAGATGTTGGAGATGATCTTGGTCGCGGCGGCGGGCGCGTACTGGTTGATGGTCTGCATCGCCCGCTCCATGTACGTGGTGCAGGTCGCCAGCGCGGCCTCCAGGCCGGAGTAGTTACAGGTGCCCGTCTGCCCAGAGAAGGCGCTGCGGGCCTGGAGGTAGTCGTTGCCACACATCTCGAACATGACGACGCGGGTGTTGGCCGCCTGCATGTACGAGCGCTCAGAGACAATCTTGTTGTTGTAGATGTCGTCCGCCTTCGCGCCGGACTTGGTGCGGCGGATGACCTCCACGTCCGCGTTCCACTTCCGCGCCAGGTCCTCGCCCTGCACCACCGGCGCCGCGCGGCGGGCCACGTTCCAGAAGAAGACGGAACCGTTGTAGCCGGCGTAGATGGAGTCGCCGTAAGCCACCACGCGGTACTTCGTCGACGTCGACGGCTGGTCGATGGTCCACGACGTGTTCTGGTTGAGGGTGCTCGCCATCGCGCTACCACCGACCGTGAAGGCCGCGCACATGGCGACGACGGACATCCCGCTGTGACGGAAAGACATGCCCCGCTCCTTTGGATTCCCACTGGGGGGTTGTTGGGGGAGCGCGCAGGCTACATGGCGTCGATTGGCAAATCACCCTGAAACAAGAATAACGCACCAAGTCAGAATAGCTGGTGTTGTGATGACCTCACCCGTGTTTGAGTCGATGTCGTAAGAATGACGCGGAGCAAACCTTTGACGCGGTGTTTCATCATGTTTCACCCAGGTCCGGAGTGTTTCACGTGAATCTTTCCCGTGGCACGAGAGCGCTGATGCAGTGGCTGCTCCTGGGTGGGCTGGTGGGCGTCGTCTGCGGCGTGGCGTCCGCGGTCTTTTTGTACCTGCTGGACGAAGCGACGCACTTCCGGGAAGGGCACCCGTGGCTGGTGTACGCGCTGCCGGTGGCGGGGCTGGTGCTGGGGGCGGTGTACGGGAAGTGGGG
>NZ_VHLC01000051.1:0-58189 GCF_006547355.1 Myxococcus sp. AB036A
GCGCCCTCGTGCGCGGAGGCCGGCGTCCTGGGCGTGCTGCCCGGACTCATCGGTCTGCTCCAGGCCACCGAGGCGCTCAAGCTCATCCTCGGCCAGGGTGAGCCCCTGGTGGGGCGGCTGCTCACCTTCGACGCGCTGGGCACCCGCTTCCAGGAGCTCAAGCTGCGTCGGGACACGCAGTGCCCCGTGTGCGCGCCGGGCGCGACGGTGGAGCTCATCGACTACGAGCGCTTCTGCGCCGCCCCCATGCCCGCCTGAGGACGTCACGCCATGCCCATTCCCGAGATTGCCCCCGCCCGCCTCGCCGAGCTGCTCGCCGGCCCCGCGGAGTCCCGCCCCGCGCTGCTCGACGTGCGTTTTCCTACGGAGAATGCGTGGGTGGCCCTGCCGGACTCGCTGCTGATTCCCCTGCCTGAGTTGGAAGAGCGCGCGGATGAACTGGAAGCCCTACGCGGCCGGCCCGTGGTGGTCTACTGCCACCATGGTGTGCGCAGCCTGGACGGCGCGGCCTACCTGATGTCGCTGGGCATCGACGCGGTGTCGCTGCGAGGCGGCATCGACCTGTACTCCCTGCAGGTGGACCCCAGCCTGCCCCGCTACTGACGGGGCGGCACGCCGCTAGCCCACGAAGGCGGACAAGTCTTCGGTCTGCTTGTTGATGAGGCCGGGCTTGATCTCGACCTCGAACATGAAGGGCTCCTTCAGGGGCCCGCCCTGCAGCTCCAGCTTGTGGCGGCCCTCCATGAGGTCGAGCTTCATGCCCTTGTTGCCCAGGTAGGTGCCCTGGTCCTGGCCATTGCGCTTCACGGAGATGCCGCGCAGACCGTCCGGCTTCAGCGTCAACTGGAGCTGGCCCCGGCGGAACTCGTAGGTGAAGGACTTGGCCTGACCGGGCTCACCGAAGGCGAGTGTGTCGACCTCCTCCTTGTAGATGCCCTGCTGCTCATTCACCAGGATGAGCGTGTCCTGGAGATGGACGCCCGTCGCATTGACGAGGGGGGTCTCCCCCAGCTCCGTCACCGGCTGCGGACTGCCGCAGCGTTCGGTGTGGCGCACCGAGACCTTCACCTTCTCGTTGGTGTTGACCGATAGCGTCACCGACTGCCCGTCGGAGGCACGGCTGTTGAGCACCGAGAGGATGGGCTTGTGGAACACCACCCCCACGGCCACCAGCCCCACGATGAACCCGACGGTGGCGATGTTGCGCTTGGCCACACCCGCGCGAGCGCTCCGCGCGGACTTCTCCAGCGCCCGGTCCACCTCCGCGTCCTCGGCGCGCGAACGCGACAGGGCCACGCTCGACGTCCGCGAACGCGGCGGGGGCGACGGCATCTCCGCGCGGCTCGACGTGCGGCGGCGCGGCGGGGCCTCGGAGGGGTGGATACCGGAATGCATTCCGGTCCGGCGGCGAGGAGGCGGCGCGGGCTCCGGCGGCGGAAGCATGGTCCGCTCGTCGTCCAGCTCCTCGTCCTCCATCCGGGTGCGCTCATCGACCGCCGCCATGCTCGCGCGCGAGCGGGACGGGGGCGGCCCCGGATCCTCCACGATGGGGGCGGCGCGCGTGGCGGAGCGGCGAGGCGGGGGCGGCTCGCCCATGCCGGTCCGGCTCAGGTCCGAACGGGAGCTCGTCCGCGCAATCTGCGTGGAGTTGGGGTTGGACGGACGGCGCAGCTCCGCGGACGTCCTGCTCCGGCGCGGCGGCGGGGCCTCCTCGATTCCGGACGGCGCATCCCACTCCCCCTGTTCATCGGGCTCCGCCGTGGGCACCGCGGCCGAGGTGCGCCGGGGCCCCATGGACGTGCGGGAAGACGAGCCGCGCTGGCGCTCGCGAACCGAGGCCTCGCCCGGAGGCGCCTCCCAGTTCATGTCCGCGGCGGCGGAGGTGCGGCTGCGGCCACGCTCATGCGGCGGCGGCGTGGGCGGCATGGGCGTGCCGGAGTTCGCGGAGTCCTCGCCCACGGGAACCACCTGGCCCTGGGCCTTCTCCTCGGCCAGACGGTCGGCGAAGAGCGTCTCCATCAGCTCGGAGATCTGCACCGAACCGGCCACCCAGCGCTGCCCGACGAGAATCTCTTCCAGCGCCATCTGGAACTGGCGCGCGTCCCGGTAGCGGTCGTCCGAGTTCTTCGCGATGGCCCGCATCACCACCGGGTCCATCTCCTCCGGAACGTCCGCCACCTGAGAGGGTGCGGCGATGGCGCACTCCATGGCGGCCTGCAGCGTGGCCAGCTCCGAGTCGCGCTTCAACGGACGCACGCCCGTGAGCAGCTCGTAGAGCACCAGCCCGATGGCGAAGATGTCCGCGCGCCCGTCCAGCGGCTTGCCGGCGGCCTGCTCCGGCGCCATGTACGCGAACTTGCCCTTGATGGCGCCCGACTTCGTGAGCGACGCCTGATCCGCGGCCTTGGCGATGCCGAAGTCCACCAGCTTCACCGAGCCGTCGAAGCTGATCAGGATGTTCTGCGGCGAGATGTCGCGGTGCACCACGCGCAGGGGCCGGCCGGCGTCATCCGTGCGGCTGTGGGCGTAGTGCAGGCCCTCGCAAGCGGCGGCGACGATGCGAATGGCCAGCGGCCGCGCCACCCACTGCCCCGTGCTGGCGGCCTTGCGCATCACCCGGCCCAGGTCCTCGCCGTGGATGAACTCCATGGCGATGTAATAGGTGCCGTTGGCCTCGCCGAACTCGTAGACCTGGGCGATGTTCGGATGATTGAAGCGCGCGGCAATCAGCGCCTCGTTCCGGAACATCTCCACGAACTCACGGTCCTCCGCGAGATGCGGGAGGATACGCTTCACCACGAGGTTCTTGTGGAACCCCTCGATGCCCGTCTGGCGCGCCAGCCAGACCTCGGCCATGCCGCCCGTGGCGAGCTTCTTAAGAAGCTGATATTTCCCGAATGATTGAGGGTTCATCCCGGGACATTGCCGGCGGGGAGCAGGCTCAGGTGGAATGCAGCAGGGCAGCGCATCTTAGAGGACAGGCACTTCGGAGGCAAAGGCACCCCGGATTCAAATCCGGATGGGCACTGATCGCCAGCCTCCTCATTGCAACTACCACGGTTGCGGCTCCCGCGAACGATCAGATTCGTGTCGAACGCCGTGGGGACGTTCTGGAGCTCCGCTGGTCCGACGCGGAGGAGCGCCTTCAGGGGACCATCCACCCCGCCATGCCAACAGAGGGAGAGCCCATCTCCGTGTCGTTGCATGTAGGCAACTTCGAGGGTCCCGAATTCGACGGCCCCCTCACCGTCACCTTCCACCCCACCGGGTCGCCTTCCCAGCAGACGAAGACGCTGACGCGGGACGGGGTCAACTGGCACACCCAGTTCACTCCGGACGAGCCCGGCCCCTGGGACCTGGAGGTGCGATACCGAGGGACCCACCTGAAGGTGATCACCGCGCGCTTCTCCGTGGCCAGCTCGCCCCTGCCCCGCGGCATGGGCTGGGTGTTGATTCTGGTGGGTGCCGGCACGGCGCTGGCCCTGGGCCTGCGCAACGTCCTGCGGCGCGTGAAGTCGTCCGGATCCACCCCTGGGGCAACGGAGACTCCGCCCCCACCCGCGGCGCCCTCCACGCCGGAAGCGGGCAGCGTCCCCACCCCACCGGCCGATCCTCCGTCCGGGCAGTAACTCCTTCCAACCGACGGGCATTCGTACAGGGTCGCCTGCCGCGACATTGGGAACTTCCGTTCCCTGTCACGGCAACGTGACGACCAGGTCACTGCTTTTCTGCGCCGTCGGGCCCGCTTTTCGTCGGGAACCGAACCTCCCCCAACCCTCCGCGTCCGCTCATCGAACGGGCACCCGTGTTGCAGTGGACGCGCTCCGGTGGCGGTCGGGGAGGCGTGGACATGGGCGGGTGGCGGGTGAATGAGCGGACGAGGCGGAACCTGCTCGTCGCAATCTTGATGGGCATGCCGGCGTGGGCTGTCGCCAAGACACCCGGCCCACGGACGGAGGCAGTTGCCGCCCCCGTGGAGGATGACCCTCTGTCGGGTGGCGTGGTGGACGGCGTTGAGCCTCCTGAGCCCTTGCTGCCGGAGGACGACGACGCGCAGGCGCCACTCGAGGGCGCCATGGCCCAGGCCCTGCCGCCTCCGTCGCGGCCCGCGCCCGGCGCGCAGCCGCCTTCCGTGAGTCCTCTCCCCGGAGCGGATGACGGGGCGACGGCAGAGCAGGACGCGAACAAGCGCAAGAAGAAGCAGCGGCCCGGTCAGCCCCAGGATGATTCGCTGGGCGAGAATCCGGACGCGATTGACGACAAACCCAAGGGTGAGGCGCAGACCATCCGCGTCATCGGACGCGTATCCGCACGGGCCCGCGCCGACGAGCGCAACCAGTACCAGCGCCGTCTCTCCATCGCGGACGCACGCGTGGGCGTGAGCACGTCACTGCCGAACCTGGAAGCCGAAGTGACGGCGGACCTGGCGGACTCGCAGATACTCAAGGACGCCTTCGTGCGTCTGGCGGATGACCGCAAGCGCTTCCGCCTCTACGGCGGCCAGTTCAAGACGCCCTTCCTCCAGCGCTCGCTGGAGTCGTCGTGGGACCTGCCCATCCAGACCCGCGGACTGGTGGAGGAGTACATCACGGAGACCCATCAGATGGGTGGCCGCCGCATGGGGCTGATGGGCGAAGTCCGGCTGAAGCAGGTCTGGGGGCTCAAAATCTCCGCGGGCTTCTTCCAGGGGGCCATCGACGAGGCGGGCGTGCGGTTGAAGGAGGACGCCGCCGCGCGCGTGAGCCTGCGGCCCTTCAACTTCAAGCCGCTCACCGTGGGCGTCAGCACCTACGTCTCCGAAGCAATGGACCTGGCGCGCAAGCACGCGGTGGCCGCGGACGCGGAGCTGAAGCTGGCGGGCATCGTCTTCACCGGTGAGGCCATTTCCGGACGGCTTCCCCTGGGACCCTTCACGGCGCAGATGCTGCTGGCCCAGTACCTCATCCACGTGGGCAACGAATGGGCCATCCAGCCCGTCGCGGGCGTGGAGGCCTTGCAGCTTCGCGGCGACACGGTGCGGGGGGACGGACATTCACTGGTGGGCGGCTTCAACGTGCTGCTCGGCACCCGCTTCCGGGCCCAATTCCAGACGGAGCGCGCGCTGCGCCCCGGCGATGAATTCCCTGGCCTGCAGCATTCCATCGAACTCGGCGCACGCTTCTGAGCACGGAGACCCAAACGATGCTGTCGTTCGCGGAAGGTGAAGTCACCAAGCTCCGGCGGGAATTCAAGCTGGTGCTGGAGGAGAAGACGGCCGCGGCCCTGGGCTCGCGCCTGTCGCTGGAGCTGGAGGGGCACCTGCCGCCGCCCACGCGCATCGTGTCCGTGTACTTCGACCGGCCCGGTGGCCCGCTGGCGGCGCGGGCCCTGCTCACGCCGGAAGACTGTCTCAAGGTTCGGACGAAGGAGTACTCACCGGACCGGGGCGCGGACGGCGAGGCACGGGTGGTGCTGGAGGTGAAACGGGAGCGCCACGGCCTCACGCAGAAGCGCCGCGTCTGGGTGCCGCGCTCGGACCTGGGCCGCGCGCTGCACGGCGGGGCCAGCCTGCTGCCGCTCATCGCCGGAGGCAGTCTCAGCCCGGTGCTGGCGGTGACGTACACGCGCCACGTGTACCAGTCGTCGCAGGCGTGGCGGGTGACGGTGGATCGAGACATTCGCTACCACCGGATTGCGCCGGAGCAGGCGCTGTCCCAGCTTGCGTTGTCGGTGGAGCGGCTGGAGCCCGCGCAGTGGGTGGAGCCGCGAGTGGTGGTGGAGGTGAAGCATCTCGGGCACGACCTGCCCGAGTGGCTGGCATCGCTCAATCCGGGCGGAGCGCCGGCCTACAGCAAGTTCGCAGAGGGAATGGCGAAGGTCCACGCTTTCGCCGCGGATGGCGTCGCAGGGGGATAGGGCACAGTGTTCATCGACTTCGAGGGAATTGACGGAAGCGGCAAGACGACGCTCTCCAACCTGCTGGCCGCGAAGCTGAAGCGGCTGGGCTACCGGGTGGCGCATGCGCGGGAGGGCGGCGAGCTGCAGGCGCCCGCGGCGCGGCGCATCCGGGAGCTGACGCGAGACTCCCGGCTGCTGGAGATGTCTCCACGCACGGAGTTCTTCCTCAACCTGGCGCGGGACGCCCAACAACTGGATGAAGTGGTGGCGCCCGCGCTGTCCCGGGGCGAGGTGTGCATCACCGACCGCTACCTGTACTCACAGCTGGCGCTCAGCGGTGGAGGCCGCGGGCTGCCCATGGACGAGCTGCGCCCCGCGTGCGAGCTGGCCTCGCAGGGCTTGTGGCCGGACCTGGTCATCCTGGTGGACGTGGATCCGGACCTCGCCCGGCTGCGCAAGCGCCTGGGCAAGCTCCAGAGCAAGCGCGTCAATGATGGGGACAGCCGGAAGGGACTGGTGGGCGCGGGCCTGGCGGTGCGCGTGCGCGAGTCCTTCCTGGAGATGGCGCGGAAGGATCCGCAGCGGTGGATCATCCTGGAGAACAACGACGTCCCGCTGCGCGTGCTGGAACAGCGGCTGGTGGACGCCGTCGTCGCCCGGCTGGAGGGTCGCGAGCAGCAGGTGCAGCGCATCATCCCGGCGCCGGCCCGGCCGCGGCATGCCAGCCCCACCACGCTCGAGAACCTGGAAGAGCGCTTCTTCCAGACGCTGGACACCGTGGAGCAGCGCGAACCGGCGCTCGCGGTGTGGATGTTGAGCGGAATCCCGGGATTGGCCGCGCACCAGCAGCGCCTGGCCTTCGCGGAGCGCTTCCCGGGCCTCACCGCGCGCGGCATGGCGGGCCTGGCGGACGTACCGGCCATGGAGCTGCGCGAGGTGCTGGCGGACCTCGCCCCCGCGGAGGTGGCCTTCAGCCTCACGGGCCGCATGGACTCGCGCGCGGCCATGTTGCGGCAGCGGCTGTACGCGCAGGCCCCCACGGAGGTGCTGGCGAGCCTCAAGAACGATGGCTCGACCCCGGCGTGGGCCCTGCGCGAGCGCGCCATGCGAGACGGGCGGCTGGCCGAAGTGCTCGCGGGGCTCGCCGGCCAGGACTGCGAGGAGTCCTGGTTGGTGCGCGAGGCGGGCATGCAGCGCAAGCTGTTCTCGGAGGTGGCGAGCAGCCTCACCGGTGTCCCGGGGGCGCGGGCGGATGCGCTGCGCGAAGTCCTGTTGCCGCATGACCGGCTGGCGGTGCTGCGCAGCACCCAGGGACTGGACACACCGGTGGCCCGAGGTCTGCGAGAGGCCCTGGCGGGCAAGGCGCTGAAGCTGGTGCTCCGCTCGCTGACGGGCCTGGACACCGAGGAAGCCTGGGCGCTGCGCGAGCGCGGCGCGCCGCAGACGAAGGAGGCGCTGGATTCGGTGGACGGCATGGATGCCACGCGGGCCTGGAAGCTGCGTGTGGACCATCTGGGACGGTGGCCCACCACCGCGCTGTCCTCCTTGAAGGGACTGCCCATGGGACCGCACGCGCAGGCGCTCATCGAGCGAGTGCTGGCGGAACAGCCAGACCGGCTGCCGGTGCTGCGCAACGCCTACGCAGTGGCCGCGACCGCACGGGCGCTCGCGCAGCAGCCCACGCGCACGGTCCGCGTGGACACCTCTACCCGAATGGAAGCCTAGGTCACCGCCATGGACGCATCATTCTCAGCCCTGTTCGAGGGCGCGAAAGCGGAGCTCAGCGCGCTGTCCGTCACCGCGATTCTGCCGCGGATGCTGGCCGCGGCGCTCATTGGCACCCTGCTGTCGCTGCGGCCCTGGCGTCTGCTCATGAAGCGGGCGCTGCCCAAGGCGGACATGATTCAGGCGCAGGTGCTGCTGTGCGCGGCGGCGGCGGTCATCACTGCTGTCATCGGCGACAGCCTCGCGAAGGCCTTCGGGCTGGTGGGCCTGGGTGGATTCGTTCGGTTCCGCTCGGGACTCAAGGACCCGCGTGACGCGGCCATCCTCTTCCTGATGATTGGCCTGGGCATGGCGTGCGGCCACGGCAGCCTGGGGCTTGCATCCGTCGGGACGGTGTTCGTGATGGTCCTGCTCTTCGTGCTGGATTGCTTCAACCGCGAGGAGGCGCCCGCCACGGCGAAGCAGCGGCTGGTGCTGTCGGCGCAGTCGGATGACCTGGTGGGCGCGGAGGCCACGCTGCGCCGGGTCCTGGGTGAGCGGAACGTCATGGTGAAGAGCTGCGCGCTCGACTTCGACGGGCGGCGGCTGGAGTTGGAAGTAGAGGAGCCGGAGCCGGGCTCCCTCGCCGCGGCGCTGGGCCGCACGGAGGGGGCGGCCCTGCGAGGCTTGCGGTGGACGGCGGTGAATCCGAGGAGCACACGGGAGGAGCGGGTATGAGGCGCAGCTGGGTGGCCGTGTTCGCGGCGGGGTGGTTGGTAGCGTGTGGCGGCAACAGCCTGCCCGCGGGAGATTCGCAGGACCCGACACCCGGCGGCGGACTGCCGGGAGAGCCGGTGCCGCCGGGAGGACCGGATGGTCAGGGCAACGGAGAGGAGCCCACCGGGTCGCAGTCGCTGTGGCCGCTGACCTCGGGCAGCACGTGGACCTACGACATCCAGGACCCCGTCGAGGGCAACTTCCAGAAGCAGGTGACAGTGGTGGGCCCCGGCGAAGTCCCTGGCCAGCCGGGCATCAACGCCATCCAGGTGCACAGCCGCCAGGACCGCGTGCGCAACGGCACCCTCTATGAGGAGTATTCGTGGCAGGTGGAGCTCACCAACGGGCTCGTCGTGCGTCTGCGCGAGGACGACTACCGCAATGGCCAGCAGGTCCGCTCCACCACCTGGTCACCGGCCACGGTGAAGTCCGTGGCGAGCGTCCCGGACGCCCTGCCCTGGACGTACAAGAGCGACGTGCTCGAGCACATCACCCTGGGCGACGGCTCGAAGGACCAGAAGGACCCGACGTACATCTGGAAGGTGCTCGAAGCCGGCGTGACGGTGACGACGCGGGCTGGAACCTTCACCAACGCGGTCAAGATTCAGCGCGACAAGGTCAACGACAACGGAGAGGTGAAACAGGACAAGACGCGCCTCTACTGGCTCGTCCCGGGCATCGGAAAGGTGCGTGAGGAAGGCGAACGCACCGAGGACCTGGCGGCCTACGACATCAAGCCCTGACGCCTGACCGGGGAGGAGGCGGATACACGGGGCCCTGCCCCACCGTCTCCTACGCCGAGAGGGGGCAGGATGAAGGTCAGCGGTTGAACGGTTGCGCCTCTATCCCGAGCTTGTTCGGGAGGAGGCCGCATGCACCGGAAGACCCCCTTTCACCTTGCCCCCTGGGCGGCCGCGCTGCTGCTGCTGGCCAGCACCGCGAGTGCAGGGACGCTGTATCGAGACCCTTATCTGCAGAAGGTGGGGCCGGACACGGCGACGATCGCCTTCCGGCTCGCAGCCAACTGCCAGCCTGAGGTGCGCTACGGCGAAGGAGCGGCCAACCAGTCGGCTGTCTCCCAGGACGGCGGGAAGTTGCACGCGGTGGTGCTGACCGGGCTGAAGCCGGGCACCGAGTACACGTACGAGGTGTCGGCCTGTGGCCTGCGCACGCCTCTCAATCGATTCCGCACCGCGCCGGTGCCGGGGACCCGCAGCGTGCACTTCGTGGCGGTGGGCGACTTCGGCACGGGCGGCTCGAACCAGAAGAAGGTCGCCGCGGCCATGGTCAAGCGGCAGGCGGAGCTGTTCGTCGCGCTGGGGGACAACGCCTACGCCGATGGCACCGAGGCGGAAATCCAGAACAACCTCTTCGTGCCCATGGAGGCCCTGCTGGCCCAGGTGCCGTTCTTCGCGGCGCTCGGCAACCATGAGTACGTGACGAACCAGGGGCAGCCCTACCTGGACAACCTCTACCTGCCCACCAACAACCCCGAGGGCACGGAGCGCTACTACTCGTTCGACTGGGGCCACGTGCACTTCGTGGCGCTCGACTCCAACTGCGCCGTGGGACTGGCGTCGGCGGACCGTTGCACGCGGGATGCGCAGAAGGCGTGGCTGGAGCGGGACCTCGCGGGGTCGACGCAGCCGTGGAAGATTGTCTTCTTCCATCACCCGCCCTGGTCCAGTGGCGAGCACGGCTCGCAGCTCTCCATGCGCCGCCACTTCGGCCCCGTCATGGAGAAGTACGGCGTGGACCTGGTGCTCACCGGGCACGACCACAACTACGAGCGCAGCAAGCCCATGAAGGGGGACGCCGTCGCCGGGTCCGGCGAAAAGGGCATCCCCTACCTCGTGGTGGGCGGCGGCGGCGCGACGCTGAGGAAGCTCCCCGGCAGCAAGCCGGACTGGAGCGTCATCCGTGACAACCAGGCCTATGGCTTCCTCGACGTGACGGTGGTCGACGGCACGCTCACCGCGCAGTTGCTCGGGGTGAACGGAGACACCGTGGACCGCTTCACGCTCCAGAAGGAGCTGCCTCCGCAGGAGCAGCTTCCCGAGGGTGAGCTGACGCTCTCCGTGGAGGGCGAGCGGGGCGTGGCCCCCCACCGCGCCTTCTTCCGGGCCACGCCGTCCCTCGAGGCCGCCACGGTGACCTGGGATTTCGGCGACGGCGGCACGGCCGAGGGCGAGGTCGCCGAGTACGTCTTCGCGATTCCCGGGCAGTACACGGTGACGGCCACCGCCACCCAGGGCACGGTGAAGCAGACGGCCACCGCCCTGGTCCAGGTGGCGGAGACTCCCGGTGAGGAGCCCCAGACGCCGGACTCCGGCACGACGGACCCGGGCTCACCGGATCCCCGCCCGGGGCTTCCGGATTCTCCCGGCCTGCCGGATGACGGCATGAGCAGCTCGAGCGGTGGCTGCGCCGCGGGCCCCACCGCCACCCTCCTCCCGGCGGCCCTGGCCCTGCTGGCCGCGGGTCTGCTCCACCGGCGCCGCAAGTAGGGCCTCCCCGAACAAGGTCCCCCGCCCCTCCTCCTGACGTCACGCGGCGGCGGGGCAGGCGTCCGCCGGGGCGGATTTGCTTTCCGCGCTTGTCAACCCGGCCCGAGGAATGCAAAGCCGCATTCCGTCATGGCCACCCAACGCAAGTCCCGCCCGCACTCGCGGTCGGCCCCGAAGAAGTCCGGCGCTCCGTCCGGGAAGAAGCTCTCTCCCTCCGAGCGGCCCGAGAGGCCCCTGCGAGAAGACCTGGTCCTCCAGGCCTGCCTGGAGGCGTACGGCTCGGTCCGGCACGAGGGCCGCATGGCCGACCGCGCGCTGGACTTCACCCTGCGCCGCAAGGCCAACCTCTACTCCAACGAGCGCCGCGCCGTGGCCGAGCGCGTCTACGGCCTGCTGCGCCGCCAGCGGACGGTGGACTTCCTGCTGTCCCGCGCCCACCCGCGCTTCGACAGCCTGGAGACCTCGCGCCAGGACGTGCTCCGGTTGGCCGCCTCGCGCGTCCTCTACGGCGAGCCCCACGGCCTGGTGGCCCGCCAGTCCGCGCTGGCGCCCCCGGATGCGCAGGCCCTGGGTGCCCTTCCCGAAGCCGCCGCCGCCCTGGAGGCCCTGCCCGCCCGCGAGCGCTTCCCCATCGCCGCGTCGCTGCCGGACTTCCTCGCCGACCGCTTCCTCCAGACGTTCGGCCGGGATGCTGCTCGCGCCGCGGAGGCGATGAACGAGCGCGCCCCGCTGGTCGCCCGCGCCAACCTCCTCAAGGGGGACCGCGACGCGCTGGCGCAGCGGCTGAAAGCGGAGACGGTGGACGTCAAGCCCACGCCGCTGTCGCCCATGGGCCTGGTGCTGGAGACGCGAATCAACGCCTTCTCCCTGGAGAGCTTCCGCGAAGGCATGCTGGAGCTCCAGGACGAGGGCAGCCAGCTGCTCGGCATGCTGGTGGACGCGCCGCCCACGCGCGTGGTGGATGCGTGCGCGGGTGCCGGCGGCAAGACGCTGCAGCTCGCCGCGCAGATGAAGAACCGGGGTGACTTGCACGCCCTGGACATCGATGAGCGCCGCATGGAGGACCTGAAGAAGCGCGCGCGCCGCGCGGGGGTGCACAACGTGCGCGCCCAGCTCATCCCCCACGAGGGCCCGGACGCCGACGCCGCGCTGACGCCCCTCAAGGGCAAGGCGGACCGGGTGCTGGTGGACGCGCCGTGCAGCGGCACCGGCACCTTCCGCCGCAAGCCTGACGCGCGCTACCGCCTCACGCCGGAGGATTTGGAGATGCACGTGGGCCGGCAGAAGGCCCTGCTGGCGCGCTTCGCCACGCTGGTGAAGCCCGGCGGCCGGCTCATCTACGGCACGTGCAGCGTGCTGCGGGAGGAGAACGAGAACGTGGTGGAGGACTTCCTCGCGAAGCACCCCGAGTTCACGGTGAAGCCGGTGGCGGAGCTGCTGGGGGCGGAGTTGGCCGAGAAGGTCGGCCCCGGCCCCTACCTCCGGCTGGCGCCTCACACCCACGGTACAGACGGATTCTTCGGCGCCGTCCTCGTCCGCGCGAAGTAACCTGCGGCCGGGGGGAGAGAGACACTGCTCATGCACCGTGCCGTCCGCTACCGCGTCTCCATGCCCCGACCGCATACGCACCTGCTGGAGGTGGAAGCCTCCTTTCCAGGAGGCGCCAGCGTGCTGGACGCCGTGATGCCGGTGTGGACGCCCGGCAGCTACATGGTGCGGGAGTTCGCGCGGCAGGTGCAGGACATGACGGCCCATGCACCGGACGGAACGCTCCTTCCGGTGCGGCGCGCCGACAAGCGCACTTGGCGGGTGGACGCGAAGGGCGTGGCCGTCACGCTGCGCTACCGCGTCTACGCCAACGAGCTGACGGTGCGCACCAACCACCTGGACGGCTCACACGCCTACTTCAACGGCGCCGCCACGTTCCTCTACACGGAGGACACGCGGGGGCTGGAGCACCACGTCACGGTGGACGCGCCCCCGGGCTGGCGGACCTTCTGCGCGCTGGGCCAGCGCGCGAACACCTTCATCGCCCAGGACTACGACGAGCTGGTGGACAGCCCCTTCGAAGTCGGCCCCCACACGCCACTCACCTTCAGTGTGGAGGGCGTGCCGCATGAAGTCGTGGTGTGGGGCGACACGGTGCAGGACCCGGAGCGGCTGTGCGCGGACCTGAAGCGCATCTGCGAATGCCAGGCCCGCGTGTTCGGCGGCCTGCCCATGCCGCGCTACCTCATCCTGCTGTACCTGACGGACCGGGGCCGAGGCGGCCTGGAGCACAAGGCCAGCACCGCGCTGTTGTTCCCCCGCGTCGGACTTTCCACCAACCGCGGCTGGGAGGACCTGCTCACCCTGGTGGCGCATGAGTACTTCCACCTGTGGTTCATCAAGCGGGTGAAGCCGCGCGCGCTGGTGCCCTTCGACTACGCGAAGGAGAACTACACCTCGCTGCTGTGGGCCTTCGAGGGCTCCACGGCGTACTACGACAACCTCTTCGTGCGGCGCGCCGGGCTGATGTCCGCGCAGCGCTACCTCACGCGCCTGGGCGAAACGCTCACCGCACTGCATGCCACGCCGGGGCGGCGCGTGCAGACGCTGGCGGAGGCGTCGCTGGTGAGCTGGGTGAAGCACTACCGCCCGGACGAGAACTCGCCCAACAGCGCCATCTCCTACTACCTCAAGGGCGAGGTCGTCTCCGCGCTGCTCGACCTGGAGATCCGCCGCGCCACCGGTGACGCCCGTGGCCTGGATGACGTCGTGCGCGTCTTGTGGCAGCGCTACGGCGACGGCTCTGGCGTTCCCGAGGACGGCGTCGAAGCCGTGGCCAGCGAGGTGGCCGGCGTGGACCTGACGCCCTTCTTCGACCGGGCGCTGCGCACCACGCAGCCGCTGGACTACTCCGTCTTCTCCCACGTGGGCCTGGAGCTGAACTTCCGTCCGCGCGAGGCCGCCAGCGACAAGGGAGGCACGCCGCCGCGAGGCCGGGCGGGAGAAAGCAAGCCCAAGGGCTGGCTGGGCGTCACCACGCGGGGCAGTGGCACCGTGGCGGTGGTGATGGATGGCTCGCCCGCACAGGACGCGGGGCTCTACGTGGAGGACGAGCTGGTCGCGCTGAATGGCTGGAAGGTGGACGGCGCCACCCTGCTGTCCCGCTGCGAGGAGCGGAGGCCCGGCGAGACGGTGCGGCTCACGGTGTTCCGCCGCGACCGGCTGCTGGAAATCCCGGTGGTGCTGGGGACGAAGCCCGCGGAGGCGGCGTGGCTGTCCCGCGTGGAGCGCCCCACCGACGCCCAGAAGGCCGCCTATCAGGCGTGGCTCGGAAGCCCCTGGGAAGAGGCCCCTGGGCAATCGTAGGCTTGGGGGCCATGAGCCCCTCATCGCCCAACATCATTCCACCGGATGTGCCCCTGCCCCGCTGCCAGCGGCATCGGTCCACCGTGGCCGGGTGGCGTTGCGAGAGGTGCAACGAAACGCTCTGCCCCGACTGCGTGGTGGGCCGGCGGGCCCAGACGGTGGAGCTGGTGGCGTGCGAGCGCTGCGGCGACGTGGCGCAGACCCTGCTCACCTCCCGCAGCCGGGTGTCCGTGGCGCAGCGGCTCAAGGGCGCGTGGCGCTACGTCTTCACCCCGTCCGGCGCGCAGGTCATGGTGGCGGTCAGCATCTTCCTGGCCGCGCTCCGGTGGCTGGTGGAGCTGGCCATCTCCTTCTCGGCCCTCATCCCGCTGACCATTTACGGAGGCGTCTTCTGGGGCACCTTCTTCACGCTCGCGCGGGACTCGGCGCGCGGCGAGACGGCGCTGCGCTCGCCCGACTACCGCGACTACTTCCATGACGCGGTCCTCCCCGGCCTCCGCGGCGTGGTGACCTTCGCCATCGTCTGGATGCCCGCGTTCCTCTACGTCACCGTGCTGCGCCCGCTCCTCCAGGAGGGGCGCTCAGCGCTCGGCGCGTGGATTCGGGGCCTGGACACCCCCGGGCTGCTGACGGTGGATCCGGTGCTGATCGGCCTGCTGCTGCTCGGCGTCCTCTGGCTGCCCGCGGCGCTCCTCATCACCGCCGCGCGCCAGCCACTGCTGACCCTGTTCGACGTGCCCGGAACCCTTCGCATCGTCCGCCGCCTGGGCCGGGACTACACGTTGGTCGCGGGAACGCTGGTGGGCCTGGGCGTCCTCCACCTCATGACGCACGGGGTGGCGTTGCTGCTGCGCATGCTGGACCTCTTCGTCATCTCACGCGTGCTGGCCGAAGCCGTCACGCTGGTCATCCCATTCACCGCCGCGCACGTGGTGGGGTTGCTGCTGTACACGCGGGGCGATGCGCTGGGGTATGGCCTCGAGCAAGACTACCTGGCACCCGTGCTGGGCGACGCACAACCGAGCCGCAGGGCGCCGCCCCTGCGCGAAGCCGGGCCCATTCCCTTCACCGGAGCGGCGGCCACTGCCACCGAGACGGGAAGTGCCAACGATGACACCCTGGAGGCGCTGGCGGCCGCGGTGAACGCCCGCGACGTTCCACTCGCGATGTCGCTGTATGCCACCGTGCAGCAGCAACCGCGGCTGCGTGTGCCCCCGGAGCATCACCTGTTCGTCGGACAGGCCGCGGCCGTGGAAGGAAATTTCCCACTGGCGGTAGCGGCGTTGGAATCCGCGGCAGATACGGCGCCCGATGAGCCCACCGCACCCCGTGCGTTGGTACTTCTGGCGCGTGTGTTGGGTGAACGGATGCACGACACGCCGCGCGCGGAAGAAGTCTACCGCTACGTGCTCCACCGTTACCCAGACACGGCAGCGGCACGCTTCGCGAGTGAACGCGTGTCTCCGACTTCCGACTGATACAGACGTTGCCGCGCTCGCACGCCAGCATCACCCTTCACGTCATGGTTCGCGCACGCTGGTTTTCGTGGCTCATCGGTTTCGGTCTCTTCGCGGCATGTGACCAGGCGCCTCGCATGGAGCGCGCGGTGGACGACTGCCGGGCGGAGCAGGTGTCGCTGAAGGTGGAGGTGCTGTCGGCGGAGGGCGCGCGCGTGCGCGGGGCGACAGTCACCGGCACCAACGTGACCTCCAACGTGAGCATCACCGGCGTGACAGACGACCAGGGCGTCAGCACCGCCATCAACGAATCGCTCGCGCCCAGCGCGGTGCGAGTCGTGGCCACCGCGGGCGCCAAGGTGTCCGCGCCCCAGCAGGTGGAATGGGTGTGTGACGCCTGCAACTGCCAGCCAGAGCCGGCCACCCTCCAACTCCAGCTCAATCCGTAGGACCCGCGCCGCGTGACGCTGAGACAACCTCTGTTTCATGGATTCATCTGAATGAACGCAAGGGAGGTTGTGCTCCACCCACCCCATGGAGTACGGCTGGTGACATGCGTGACGCTCGTCAGCCTTCCCCGCGTCTGGCCTACCCTGCGTCCAGGGGGGCCCTCCAGTCGGCTTCCTCCGAGTACGGGGCCGCGGGGATGTGTTGCCGCTGCGAGCGCGTCCCCTGCGCAAGGGGGCCTGTCAGCCCACGTTCCAGGTAGGTCCGGGCCCTCATCATGTCCGCAGACACCGTGGAACAGTTGCTTCAGTGCGCGCTGTCCGAGCTGACCGCGCGCTTCGTCACCCAGGCCAACCCTGTCCCCACCGGCTTGCTGGAGGCGTTGGACGCCGACCCGCGCGCGGGCGCGCATGCGCTCGCCCGGCGCATCCGTTCGCGCCAGGAGAAGAACCGCGCGGAGGGCCAGCGCATGCGCAAGCTGCTCCGTTTCGAGACGGAGCTCTGGGAGCAGGGCCACACGCACATCGCGGGTGTGGACGAGGCGGGCATGGCACCGCTGGCCGGGCCCGTCGTGGCCGCCGCGGCCGTGCTGCCCAGGGGCTTCCGGCTCAAGGGGCTGGATGACTCGAAGAAGATTCTCGACGCCGAGAAGCGCGAGTCGCTGGCCGAGGCCATCAAGCGCGACGCGGTGGCCTGGGCCGTGGGCCGCGCGGAGGTGGAGGAAATCGACCGCATCAACATCTACCACGCGGGCCTGCTGGCCATGCGCCGCGCGGTGGAGGGGTTGTCGGTGAAGCCGGACCACCTGCTGGTGGATGCTCGCACGGTGCCGGAGTGCTCGGTGCCGCAGAAGGGCATCATCAAGGGGGACGCACTGTCGCTCAGCATCGCGGCGGCCTCCATCCTGGCGAAGACGACGCGCGACCGTTGGATGGCGGAGCTGGATGACCAGTACCCGGGTTATGGGCTCGCCGCGCACAAGGGCTACCCCACGCCGCAGCACCTGCAGGTGCTGCGCGAAAAGGGCGTGCTGCCCATCCACCGACGCAGCTTCGCGCCGGTGCGCGAGGCCCTGGGCCTGCCGACCAGCGCACCGCCTTCCGCCCTCCAGGCGGAGCTGTTCCCCGAGCCCCCTTCCCGAACAGGGGTGATGTCATGAGCGCGGACCGGGACATCGACGAGTGGATGGCCGCGCGAGGCATCACCCTGCCCGAGGCCCGCGCTCGCACCCGCGCGGTGCTAGAGGAAGTGGGCCTCACCCGCCCCGGCCGCCAGCGCATGAGCGAGCCCAAGCTGCTCAAGGCGGCGGAGCTGCTGACGGGGCGCTTCTTCTCCGTGTGCGCGGACGGCGCGTGCCTCAAGGTCGCGCAGGCCAGCGGGCGTGAGCCGATGCGTATCGAGCCACGGCTGCACTGCGAGCGCTGTGGCGGCTCGGCCAACCGCCGCGCGGAGGTGGCCTTCGTGGAGGCCTGCCAGCGCTACGGCGTGCGCCGCGTGGTGGTGGTGGGTGGCTCGCCGGCCGTGCGTGAGGAGCTGGAGGCGAAGCTGGGCCACCAGATTGACTTGCGGATGGTGGACGGCACGGAACGCCGCACGGCGGACCGCGCACGCAGCGACCTGGACTGGGCGGACCTGGTGCTGGTGTGGGGCGCCACGGAGCTGCACCACAAGGTCAGCGGCCACTACACGCATGGTGGGCCGGCCTACAGCCACAAGGTGGTGCACGTCGTGAAACGGGGCGTGGCCGCGCTGTTGGAAGAAGGCATCACCCACCTGGAGCGGACGCGCTGAGTGCTGGACTCAGGCGACGCGCCAAAGCGACGCTTGAGTCCATGACGACCGAGTTCATCCTGCTCCGTCACGGAGAGACGGAGTGGAACTCCCTGGGGCGCCTCCAGGGACATCAGGACAGCACCCTGAGCCAGGTGGGCCTGCGCCAGGCAGACGCCCTGGCCGCACGCCTGGAGCCCGTCCGCTTCTCGGCGCTCTATTGCAGCGACCTGGGGCGGGCGCGGGAGACGGCGCGGCGCATCGCCACCCGCACGGGCCACACCGTCCAGTCCGACCCCCGCCTGCGCGAGCGGGGCCTGGGCATCCTGGAAGGCCTCACCCGGGACGAGGCACGCCAGAAGCACCCGGACGTCTTCGCCGCGTACTCCGGTGGCGCGCCGGACTACATCGTCCCCGGAGGGGAGAGCACGTCCCAACGGCTGCGCCACGCGGTGGAGTGCCTGGAGGAACTGGGCGCGCGCCACCGGGGCGAACGGCTGGTGGTGGTGACCCACGGAGGCGTGCTCAGCCTCCTGTTCCGTCACAGCCTGGGGATTCCACACGCGGCGCCGCGCACCTTCTCCGTGCTCAACGCCGGGTGGAACCAATTCGACTACCACGAAGGTGCGTGGCGGCTGGTCACGTGGGGTGACGTCACCCATCTGCGTGCCGCCAGCCTCGACGACACCTGAGCGCCCGCGCGGACGCTCGTGGAGACTACAGCTCCACCTGCGGACGCTGCTCGTCGCGGCGGGCCGCGCGCGTCGCGGCCGGACGGACCTCCAGCTCGGCGCGGGCCTCCTCGATGGCGTCGCACACCCCGTCGGCGGCCCGCTGGACCTGCTCCAGCGTGTGGGACGCCATCACCTGCATGCGGAAGCGCGTCTCGCGCAAGCGAACGGCCGGGTACTCCACCAGGTTGGCGAAGATGTCGCGGTCGAACACCTTCTTCGAGGCCAGCCGCGCCACCTTCGCGTCGCCCACCTGCACGGGGACGACGTTGGACGGCTCGCCCAGGCACGTCACGCCCCGCGCCTCGAAGGCTCCGCGCAGCGCCAGGATGTTCTCCATCGCCTTCGCGCGCAGCGCGTCGCCCTCTTCCGAGCGGACGATGCGCAGCGACTCCAGCACCACCGCCGCCTGCATGGGCAGCAGCGCGTTGGAGAAGATGTGGGGCCCGCCCATGATGCGGATGAACTGGCGCACCGCCGGCGAGCGCGTGGCCACGAAGCCGCCATTGCTCGCGAACGTCTTGGAGAAGGCGCCCACCACCAGGTCCACCTTCCCCAGCAGGCCCTGCACGCCCAGGCTGCCCGTCCCCCGGGGCCCCATCGCGCCCAGGTCATGGGCCACGTCCACCAGCAGCGTCGCGCCGTACTCACGGCAGATGGACTGGAGCTCTTCGATCCGCGGCACGTCCGAGTCCATGGAGAACAGGCCCTCGGTGACGACGAGCACCGCGTTCTGCGTGTCGCGGGCGCGAATCTCCTGAAGCTTGCGCCGCATGGCGCGGTTGTTGAGGTGCGGCACGCGGCTCACGTTCGTCGTCGCGGCGGCGGCGCCCTGCTGGAGGCACGCGTGCGACAGCGCGTCGAGCACCACGTGGTCATCGGGGCGCACCAGCCCGACGATGACGCCGAAGCCCGCGCCCCAGCCGGTGGAGAACAGCGCCACGTGCGGCGTCTGCAGGTGCTCCGCGAGCGCCTTCTCCAGCATCAGCGACGGCGTCGTATTGCCCCCCAGCATCGCCGAGCCCGCGCTGTGCAACCCGTAGTCCTGGATGGCCCGCTGAGCCGCCTCCACCACCGCCGGGTGCGTGGACAGCGACAGGTAATCCTGCGAACCGAAGTTCAGCCCCTGGCGCGCCGCCCCCGTCTCGCTGCGGACACCACACGCCGCCTTCGGTGCCGCCTCCAGGCTTCGCGAGTACGGCCACAGGCCCGCCTGCCGCCGCGACTCCTGCCACTCGAAGAAGGGCTCCGTCCGCCCCAGCAGGTCAGGTCCCGTCGGCTGCGCGTAATGGGAGATGAAGTGGGTGAAGAGCGGCGAGTCGAGTTGAGCTCGGAAATCCATGAAGCACGTCCAGGGGGAAAGGTCGCGCTGTCAACGAGAGGCGCGGCGCTCGGGGAGGGGGGCGAGCGGCGCATTTAATGCCTCTGCATCTTTCCAGTGTCAACCGGCCTACCCTGACGGCTCCGCTGTATTCGTTTGTTCCGATTCAACCGGATGTGCTGCGTAGGCTGAAACAGGCGCGAAATACCCAGATAGGCACGTATTGCCCGGGTCGAAAACGACGAATCCTGGTTTTTCACCCCAGGGCAGAGGTGGATTTTGACGCCCCCTGCCCTGAAGTGCGAGCAAGTGTCCGTCAGTCGTCGTTCTGCCTCAGCGCGGCCAGGACGTTGAGGTCCTCCAGGGTGGTGGTGTCCCCGGAGGCCTGCTTGCCCGCGGCCACGTCGCGCAGCAGTCGGCGCATGATCTTCCCCGAGCGCGTCTTCGGCAGCGCCTCCGCGAAGCGGATTTCATCCGGGCGGGCGATGGCGCCAATCTCGCGGCCCACGTGGGCGGCCAGCGTCTTCTTCAGCGCGTCAGACGGCGTGTTGCCCTGCTTCAGGGTGACGAAGGCCACCAGCGCGGTGCCCTTCAAGTCGTCCGGACGGCCCACCACGGCGGCCTCCGCGACGGTTTCATGCGCCACCAGCGCGCTCTCCACCTCCGCGGTGCCCAGACGGTGGCCGGCGACGTTGACCACGTCATCCACGCGGCCCATCAGCCAGATGTACCCATCCGCATCCGTGCGGGCGCCGTCGCCGGTGAAGTACATGCCGGGCAGCTCATTGAAGTACGTGCGCACGTAGCGGTCCGGGTCGCCGTACACCGTGCGCAACATGGAGGGCCAGGGGCGCGTGACGAAGAGCAGTCCGCCCTGCCCTCGCGGCACCGTGTTGCCCTCTCGGTCCAGAATCTCCGCGTGGATGCCGGGCAGCGGCAGCGTGGCCGAGCCGGGCTTCGTCGGCGTGGCGCCCGGGAGCGGCGACACCATGATGCAGCCCGTCTCCGTCTGCCACCACGTGTCCACCACGGGGCAGCGGCCCCCGCCGATGACGTCGCGGTACCACATCCACGCCTCGGGGTTGATGGGCTCGCCCACGCTGCCCAGCAGACGCAACGAGGACAAGTCGTGCTTGCGCACGGGCTCCTCGCCCAGGCGCATGAAGGCGCGGATGGCGGTGGGCGCGGTGTAGAGGATGGTGGCCTTGTACCGCTCGATGATGTCCCAGAAGCGGTCCGGCCCCGGCTGGGTGGGCGCGCCTTCGTAGAGGATGGTGGTGACGCCGTTCATCAGCGGGCCGTAGACGACATAGGAGTGGCCCGTCACCCAGCCCACGTCGGCGGTGCACCAGTAGACGTCGTCCTCGCGCAGGTCGAACACCCAGCGCGTGGTGAGCGACGTATTCACCGCGTAGCCGCCCGTGGTGTGCAGCACGCCCTTGGGCTTTCCAGTGGAGCCCGACGTGTAGAGGATGAACAGCGGGTGCTCGCTCTCCACCCACTCCGGTTCACATTCCGCGGACTGCCCGCTCACCAGCGTGTCCCACGCCACCAGCTTGGGCCCGGACAGCGCCAGCGTGCTGCCCGTGCGGCGGAGCACCACCACCTTCTCCATGGTGGGCATGTGCGGCAGCGCCGCCTCCACGTTCTTCAGGAGCGGCACCACCGCGCCCTTGCGCCAGCCGCCGTCCGCGGTGAGCAGCACCTTCGCGCCCGCGTCGTTCATGCGCTCGTGGAGCGCCTCCGCGGAGAAGCCGCCGAACACCACCGAGTGCACCGCGCCAATGCGAGCGCACGCCAGCATGGCCACCGCGGCCTCGGGCACCATGGGCAGGTAGATTCCCACCCGGTCCCCCTTCCGAACGCCCAGCGACTTGAGCGCGTTGGCCAGCTTGTTCACCTCGGTGGACAGCTCACCGTACGTGAGGCTGCGGCGGTCGCCGGGCTCCCCCTCGAAGAGGATGGCGGGCTTGTCCTTGCGGGTGGCCAGGTGCCGGTCCAGGCAGTTGTAGGCCAGGTTCGTCTTGCCCTCGACGAACCACCGCGCGTGCGGCGGATTCCAGTCGAGCACCGTCTGGAAGGGCGCCTTCCAGTACAGCTCCTCGCGGGCGCGGTCGCCCCAATACTTGTCAGGGTCCTTCGCGGCTTCGTCCCAGAGCTGCTGGTACTGCTCCATGCTCCGGATGTGCGCGCGCCCGGCGAACGCCTCTGGCGGCGGAAAGACGCGTGCTTCCGTCAGGACCGAGTGAATCTCATGCTTCGAAGCCGCCATGCGTTCCTCCAGCGTGGACAATGCCACCCTGTTCTAGGAACGCGGAGCGCGCGGCTCAACCCTCCGTGTCGCAGCGCTTCGATTCCTTGACGGCCTCGTAGCGCAGCCACATCTCGCACACGCATTCGTCGGGGCGGCGCGTGTCGTAACGGACTCGCAGCACCCCCTTGAACTGCGTTTCGCACTGCGTCGTACCGTCGATGTGGATGTTGATCTGGTCCAACAGGCACTCCTGGCCGTTCACCTCGGCGGCGGCCTTGACCACGCTCCCGTCGATGGAGAAGTGGTCTCCATCCTCCAGGAAATAGCCCACGAGGTGGCTGTCCAGGAAACCGAAGTCCAGGCGGACGACGCGCCCGCTGATTTGCAGGGTGCCGTAGAGCTGGCTGCGGTTGGTCTCCAGCAGGCCGCAGTCGTCGCGGAGGACCTCGACGGGCTCGAAGACGTAATCCCCCGGCTCCTGGACGTGGGGCAGACAGCCCACCAGGCACGCCAGGAGCAGGCCGGAGAGGACGAGGCGATGGCGTCTCGGAGTCGACACGGCGCGCACAATACTCCACGGCACGCATCTAGGAAGTGCGAGCGTGACGGCAGCGGGTAGACTGGGGGTCATGCCCGAATACCGCAACCCCAAGCCCACCGTGGACTGCATCATCGAGCTGCCCGGTGAACGCATCGTCCTCATCCGGCGTGCGAATCCGCCCGTCGGCTGGGCGCTGCCCGGTGGCTTCGTGGATGAGGGCGAGCCGCTCGACGTCGCCGCCGTGCGCGAGGTCCTGGAAGAGACGGGACTTCACGTGAAGCTGTCGGAGCAGTTCTTCACGTACTCGGACCCCCGGCGAGATCCGCGGCAGCACAACATCTCCACCGTCTACATCGGCTCGGCCGAGGGCGAACCGCAGGGCGCCGACGACGCGGCCGAAGCCCGCGCCTTCCGCGTGGATGACCTGCCGAAAGACCTGTGCTTCGACCACGACACCATCCTGTCCGACTACGTCACGTACAAGCGGACCGGCCAGCGGCGGAAGCTCTAGGAGCGGCGCGGGAGGATGCATTACGCGCTCGTCCTGCTCGCCCTGGGAGGCCTGCTGACCATCCATGAGCTGGGGCACCTCGTCGCCGCGCGGATGCTCGGTGTGCGGGTGCCCCGCTTCGTGTTCGGTTTCGGTCCACCGCTGGTGTCCTTCCGTCTGTGGGGAACGCAGTACGTGGTGGCGGCGGTGCCCCTGGGCGCCACGGCGCACTTGCAGGGGATGAACCCGCACCGTGCGGACGCCGACGAGGCCGCGGGCTTCGCCGCGCGCGGGCCGCTGCTGCGCATCCTCATCATCCTGGCGGGGCCGCTGGCCAACTATGCGCTCGCGCTGGGCGTCCTGTTCGCGCTGTACACGTCGGGCACGCACGTGGTGGTGCCGCTGACGGTGGGGACGGTGCAGCCGGGCTCGGAGGCGGCGCGCGCACAACTGCTGCCGGGGGACCGCATCGTCAATGTCGCGGGACAGCCGCTGAAGAGCTGGTCGGAGTTCGTGGAGAAGGTGGGCGCGGCGCCGGGTGTCCCGCTGGAGTTGGGCGTGGAGCGCGGCGGCGATGCGCGCTCGGTGGTGGTGCGGCCCCGGCCGGATGAGCGGGGCACGGGCCGCATCGGGGTGAGCCAGCAGTACGTCTACAAGGCGCACGGCACGGGTGAGGCGCTGAGCCATTCGTTCACGCACACCGTCAAGGTGGCCGAGGAAGGCGTGGCGCTGCTGAAGCGGATGATGCAGCACGGCCTGGAGAGCGCGGACGCGGCGAGCCCCGGAGCGCTGGTGCGGCAGGAGTCCGCGGATGCGATGTCGTCCGGGACGGATGCCCTGCTGCGGACCTTGGTGGCCGCGTCGGTGGTGCTGGCGTTGTTGACGTTGCTGCCCGTGCCTGGGCTGGATGGAGGCCGCGTGGTGCTGCTCCTGGTCGAGGCGGCGAGCGGCCGGCGGATTCCCCCTCGCGTGGAGACCCTGGCGCAGACGGTGGGGTTCCTGGGAATCGCCGCGGCCGTGGTCTTGATGGCGACCGCGGAGATTCGGCGCGCGTTGCCGGCGCGGTTCGGCGTGGAGGAATCGCCGGCTCAGGATGCGGGGACAGCGGGGACAGAACAGCCGTCGCCTGCGGCGTCAGATTCCGCGAAGGGCACGGCCCCCTCTCCTGTTCAGACGCCCGGCGCGCCGGTGAAGGGAGGCGACACGGCTGGCGCCACTCCGGCCGGGGCGGCCGATGCTGGCACGACGGGGGCCGGGCCTGCTGGGACAACCGCTGCGAGCACTGGAAAGGGCACCAGTCCTGCCACGACGGGTTCCGCCGCGGCAGGAGCTGACGCGGGGACGTAGTCAGCATCCGGTGTTGCCCCTGGCGCCGCGCCTGCCGGAACCCACGGACCGGAAGCAGCCACACGAGGCGCCAATGCCCCCGCCGGCCATGCCATGCGCTGCACCTCATGTCAGGAAGACTCGGCGGCTACGTCCCGTCCGGTCACGGCGGACGGTTGTTCAGCACCGCCGTGATTGCGACACCCAGCCCCGACCTTCGAGCGCAGACGCGCCGCATGGGAGCCAGCGAATGGGAAGCACCGTATCCGCAGATGAGTGAGCCGCGGCGACACGTCAATCGTTGCCGCGGCCATCTGCCCCCAGCTCATCCCGGTACCCGTGGAGAGGCAGAGCGCCGCCAGATGTTCCTCATTTGTGCGGATGCAATCGTGCCTGACTTCAAATCCCCGTCGTGGAATCACGCTGTGCCAGCAGCGCTGTTGCTGATGGCGCCCTTCGACCTCCTGGCCTCACTGGCCATGGACATCTACCTGCCAGTCGTTCCGGCGATGCCCGGAATCCTCAACACCTCTCCCGCCATCGTCCAGCTCACCTTGAGCCTGTACATGGCGGTGCTTGGGCTCGGCCAGATGGTGTTTGGCCCGGTCTCCGACCGCATCGGCCGGCGCCGAGTGCTGCTGACAGGCGCCCTCCTGTTCGCAGTCACCTCCTTCCTGCTCGCGGGAACCTCGGATGCCGCGATGTTCGTCGGCCTTCGGCTCGTCCAAGCCCTGGGGGCATCCGCGGCCCTCGTCGCCACGTTCGCGACGGTCCGCGATGTCTATGCGGAGCGCCCCGAGAGCGCGCCCCTCTACAGCCTGTTCAGCGCCATGCTGGCCTTCGTCCCCGCGCTCGGGCCCATCGCGGGGGCGCTGCTCATGCAGCGCTGGGGATGGCGCGCCATCTTCATCACGCTCGGAGTCCTGGCCACGGCGGCGCTGCTGCAAGCCTTGCCACGGTGGCACGAGACGCGCCCGGCGCAGGGCCTCCCGTCGCGTCCCGCGTTCCGGCACATCCTGCGCAGCGCCACGTTCTGGACGTACACCCTGGGCTTCAGCGCGGCCATGGGCTCCTTCTTCGTGTTCTTCTCCACGGCGCCCCGGGTGCTCATCGGTCAGGCCGGCTTCTCCGAGCTCGGGTTCAGCCTGGCTTTCGCCACCGCCGCGCTCGCGATGATTCTGACGACCCGCTTCGCGAAGCGCTTCGTGGGGAGTTGGGGGCTGGCGGGGAGCCTCACGCGGGGCATGGGCATGTTGCTGCTCGGTGCGGGACTCCTGACGGCCGGACAGCTCCTGGCACCGCCGTCGTTCTGGACGTTCGTCGCGCCGATGTGGCTCATCGCGGCCGGCATCGTGTTCTCCGTCTCCGTCACCGCGAATGGCGCACTCCAGGCCTTTGGCGATGTGGCGGGAACGGCGGTCGCGCTCTACTTCTGCATCCAGAGCCTCATCGTCGGCGTCCTCGGAACGCTGATGGTCGTCCTGCTGGACGGCGACACGGCGTGGCCCCTGGTGGGATACGCGTCCTTGATGGCAGGGGTGACGTTGACGGCGCTTCAGCGCCTCCAGCGCCGACAACGCGTCCTGACGAAGCCCGCGATGGCGGAAAGCCCCGAGGCCCCCTAGCAGACGTCCCACAACCGCGCCGCGGGGGCCTGCTCCCGCGGCGCGGCGGTGGTTTCCACCTTTCCCGCCTGGGACGGAACCCTGCCCGCCTCCCGGCTGTCCAGGGACCAACCGGGCGTCGGCCGTCTTTCGGAAGACGTCTCCTGGACGATGAAGGAGCCGCGAGCCATGCAAGGCCCTATGCTTCCCCCCGCGATGAACACCAAGGCAGGCGGTGGACTCTTCTGTGAGCTGTACTGGGGCAACAATCTGTCCGAGGCGTGGAGCTATGGGCCGGAGCATTCGAACATCCACGCCGCCCCGGACGAGACGGCACCGCTACCGCTCTACGGCTTCACCCTGCCCGAAGAGCCGTTCCTGCTCGCCGAGCGCACCGCTCAGGGCTGGCGCATCCACCTGCCGCCCGCTGCCCGTGCCGAACGCGCCATCCAAGGCAACTCCTATGCCGCCGTGCCGCAGACGGACCTGCGCCAGCACGACGGACGCACGACAGTGGAGCTCGCGGAGGGCATGACGCTTCGCCTCTCGGAAGGCCAGCTCTCGCTGCGCATCCAAGGCTCCGTCGTCAAGGAACAGGTCAACCGGCTCCAGTGGAAGGACTTCGGCTGGCTCATCATCGTGAGCATCCTCTTCCTCAGCCTGCCCGTGGGCTTCCTCATCGCGGGCCCCACGCCCCAGCGCATCGAGGAATCCAAGGTCCGCGCCATGAAGATAGCTGCTGACAAGGAAGCCGCGCGCCGCAAGGCCATGGGCCTGGACACCCCCCTGCGTCCGCTCACGGATGAAGAGCTCGGCATGCAGCCCGACGGCGGTGACGACGTCACGGTCCCCGCCTTCCTGCGCGTCCGCTGAGGCGGCGCTTCAGGGCCCCAGGCCGACCCAGACCTCCCCATCCTCGAAGAACTCCTTCTTCCAGATGGGGACGTCCTGCTTGAGCCGCTCGATGGCGTACTCGCAGCCACCGAACGCCTCCTTCCGGTGCGGCGACGCCGCGGCGATGACGACGGCCAGTTCGCCGGGTACCAGCGTTCCCACGCGATGGATGATGGACACGCGCACGCCGGGAAACCGCTCCGCGGCCTCCGCGCCAATCTCCGCCAGCTTCTTCTCCGCCATGGGCGCGTAGGCCTCGTACTCCAAGCGCAACACGCGGCGGCCCTTCGTCTGATTGCGCACGGAGCCGCTGAACGTCACCAGCCCGCCGTAGGACTCCCCGCTGACAGCCTCCACCACCTCTTCCAGCCGCAGGGGCCGGTCCACCACCAGGAACTTCCCAGGTGCGCCTCCCGCCACGGGGGGAATCAGCGCCAGCTCCGCCCCATCTCGCACCGGGGCATCCGGACCGACGAACTCCTGGTCCACGGCCACACGAAGATGCGGCAGGAGTGGCGCCAGCGCCGCGTACTTCGCGCTCAGCAGCCGCAACACGTCCCGAACATGCGAGCCCTCGGGCAAGTCCAGGGACTCACGCACCTGCCCGGTGCGCTCGCGAGCCGCGGCGAAATAGAGGACGGTGATGCGCACGTCCCCGGCGTCCACCATGTCGCCGCTCAACGCGAAGCCTCCTGCTCCGCGCGCAAGGACAGGCGTCCCTTGAGCCGGCCCCCGCCCTCCACCGGGCTGAAGTCGAGGAAGCCCGAGTCCAGCGGCGTAATCCGATCCAGCAGCGCCCCCGAAAGCGCCTTCGTCGCCCCGAGCAGCATATTGGGCACTCCGGGTATCTTCTCCGCCGCGCGCAGGTCCGAGCGCAGCCGGCCCAGGTCCACCATCACCGACACGTGGCCCGAGCTGAAAGCCTCACCACCGAAGCGCTCCCGCAGCTCCGCGCCCACGTCTCCGCGAGGACGGCCCTGCAGCAGCTCCCCCGCCAGCAGGCTGGCCCGCTCGGGCGTGATGCGCAGCTCCACCGGATGCTCCCGAACCCGCGTCCGGAAGAGCGTGCCATTCGCCTCCTGCTGCGTCGTGTAGCGCAGCACGGAGTCCTCCAGTTGCTTCTGCACGAGCGCCCGCACAGGCTCCGACTCCGTCAGCCCCGCTTCGAACACGATGGAGCCCTTGATGTCGGGCCGCTTGTTCCGGATGAAGTTGCGGAAGAAGGCCGGGATGTCGAAGTACGCGCGCAGCACCACGTCGCCGCGCAGCGCCTTGAGCAACGCCTCCACATCCAGTCCTTCACGACGCCAGGACGCCACCATGCGCTCGCGGCGCTCGGAGCCCGGCGCACCGAACACCAGCCGAGCCAGCTCCTCGGGCGGCACGGAAATCTGCGCCGCGGCGATGGGACCCAGCTCCGCGTCCTTCAGCAACGCCGACGCGGGCGCGCGGGCGCCCTGGAACAATGGCGCCGAGGAGGACAGGAAGCCATCCAGGTCCACTCGCTCCGGCTTCACCGCCAGCGACGCGGCGAAGCCGCGAATCGGATGGGTGCCTTCTTCATCAGGCGCCACTCCGGGCTGTGTCCCGGAGAAGAGGTACATGCTGCCGCTCGCCACCTTCCCGCGCAGCTCGGTCAGGAGCGCATCCTCGGAGATGCCCGGCCCCGTGAGGCTTCGCACCGCCTGGCGGGCCACTTCCGCGTCGGGAATGGCCAGCACCTGCGCCTGCTGAGACTCGCCCTCGTCGGGCTCCTCCAGCCCCTCCGGCACGGCGAGATAGAGGTAGCCTCGGTCCTCGAAGAGCAACATCGGGGGCCCACCTGACGCGGGCTCCACGGTGGCGGAGCCGTCCGGCTGCGGCATCACGCCGTGCCCCGCCCGCTCCAGCTCACCGGCAACGGCCTTCAGGGCCGCCTCTGGCTCCGTGATGCCCAGCAGCGTCACGACGCCGTCGAACTCCGGGAGCAGGAAGAAGCCGAAGCCCTCGTCGGGGTCCACCACCGAGCCGGTGCCGTTCTCCAGGTCCGCGAAGAGCAGTGGCAGCAGCGGGGATGACTCCACGGCCCGCCGCGCGTTCTCCGGCCCCACGAGCCGCGCGTAGAAGTCCATCAACTGCTCCACGTGGCCGCGCAGCTCGGGCAGCCACATGACGGTGCGCGCGCTGGAGGGCACCGCGCGCAGCACGGGCCGAGGCACCACCGTCAACTGGACGCGGCCGACCTCCTCGCCCTCGTGCAGGGCGCGCACGGTATAGGCGCCTGCCCGGGAGAAAGCGTGGGACACCCACGGCGCCGTCTGGGCGTCGCTGCCGTCACCAAAGTCCCAGGTGACGGCGGTGGCGTCCTCGCGCTGCGAGCCGAGGTCGACCGGCACGCCCGCTTCCACCGTCCGGTCCTGCCCCAGGTCCGGCCGCACCGCGCGACGGCAGCCGGAGGCCCAGGGGCCCACGGCGACCGTCATCAGGAGGAGCGCGACAAAAGACCCAGGGCGGCGCGGAATGAGCGGCATGAGCCGCTTAGTAGTCCAGCGCCAGTCCGAACATCCAGCGCCGGTTCGACAGGTTCAGCCCCGGCCCGCCGAAGTTGTCCACATCCGCATAGGTGTACTCGGCGAAGATGTAGCTGTGGTTGACGCCCAGGTCGGAGTCGAAGTCGCGCGCGAAGCGCGGCTCCAGGACGTCCAGCATGAAGGCCACGCCACCCGTCGCGCCCCAGCCCCACTTGCCGCCCGAGCCCCGGTTGCCCCCCACGGCCTCAGTGCCCGTGCCCTTGAGGATCCACCACGGCGTGTAGATGAGCCCCAGCTTGCCGTAAGGCACCAGCGGGATGCCCCACTCGAAGGCGGCGTAGTCGAACTTGTAGAAGGCGTTGAGGCTCAGGGGAATCAGACGCAGCGCAGTACGCTCCGCGGCGTCCGCACCGGAGGCCAGCTTCGCCGTTCCGTACTTCTCGCCATAGCCCGCCGAGAAGCCCACGCCCGCCGTACCCACGCCCTGGTAGAAGTATCGCTGGAGCTCTACCTCGAACGTCAGCAGCGACTCGCCGCCAAAGTAGTCCTGGTACGGCGTACCCGTGAGGCCGGGCTCTTCGTCGATGAGGGGCTTGTAGCCACCCAAGCGGAATTGAATGCCGCCCGAACGTGGCGAGCGCAGCGAGACTTCCTCCTCCACCACTACCGTGTCCTGCCCCCAGGCGGGCAGCGTGGCGAGCAGCGCCACGACTCCCAGGGCCGATGCCCGACTCATGACCGCTTCCTCCTCGACGACAGCCAGACTCCGAGGGACGCCAGCATCGCGCATCCCGTGATGCCACCACCCGCCGCGGCGCAGCCACCCGTCTCAGCGCCGCCAGCTCCGAGGTACCCTTGGTAGAAGCCGTTGCTCGCAATGGGCGTCCCTGTCGCTGCGGGCGAAGGTTCGCTTTGGTTCCCCGCCCTGTCGATGGCAATCGCCTGGACGGCATACTCGACGCCGTTCTCGAGCCCTTGATCCATGCGGAAGACCGCGTTCGACGAAACCTGCCGCTTCGTCGAAATCACTTCACCCGCGCCCACACCACCGTCCTCGCCCGGAACGGACTGAAGGACCTGCACCTCCATGAACACCGCGTCGCTCGGCACCTTGACAGAGACACTCAGCGCGGCGTCCAGCCCCGTGACGCTCGGAGTCTCCGGCACCGCAGGGGGCTCCGGGTCATAGATGAAGCTGATGGAGGGCGTCCCAACCGAAACGAACGAGTCGTCGCAAGTGCCCAATCCTCCCAGCCGCTTGGTCGTGGCGCAGAGCCGGAACGTCTTGGTTGACGTTTGCGACTCGCACTTGGCGCCGTCCGCCACCAGCGCCTCGGACGCGTTGAAGGTCACCGTCCCCGTCAGCCGAGTATCATTTACCGGGATCTCGTCGAGCGACAGGTCGCCCGCCCCTGGCGCGCCCGTGCAACTCGATTCGTTCGAAAGCCAGAGGTGGAGCACGTCGCAATTGCCGGCGACACGCGTCCAGTTGACCGTGCGGTCCAAGCCGCAGTTCTCCTGGGAGACGACAATCTGATCGTTCTGGAGGATTTCGGCCGAGGCTGAAAACGTCACGGTCTGCCCCAGGGCAGTCGACGCGAAGAGCAAGAGGCCAACGAGAGTGAGGCGCATGGGTACGCCCAGGCTAGCAAGCGGGAGGCCACATGAAACGCATTCCCGTCCGCTGGGCATCACTCCGGGAGGGCCGTCCCGCCGCGCCAAACAGGCAGGACGGCCACGGAGGCTTTGCCAAATTGTCAGGCGGGGCGCTCGGCCAGGCGGAGTCCGGCTTCCACCAGGTTGAGGGCGGCACCCCGGCTGGCGTTGTCCACCGAGGCGAAGAGCGTCACCCACTCCGGCGCCTGGGGGAATGCGCGCACCCGGCCCACATGGACCGCCGGGTCGGACGTGACGAGCATGGGCATGGGGTACACACGCTCACCGGGCACATCCAGCACCTTCAAGGCCCCGGACGTCTTGAGGGCCGCGCGCACCTGCTCCACCGGGCCCGCCTTCTTGAGCTGCACGTTGAGGGTGAGGCCATGGCCGTAGAAGGTAGGCACCTGCACCGCCGTCCCGGCGATGACGGGCACATCCCCCTTGGACGAGAAGAGCCGGGCCGCCTCCAGCGTCCAGCCGCCCTCCTCCTCCGTCCAGGGTGAATTCACCATGAAGCCGCCGACCTGCGGCACCAGGTTGAACCCCACGCGGTGGGGAAAGGCGTGCGGCTCCGGCTCGCGGCCCGACAGCAGGTCCGCCGTCTGCTTCTCCAGCTCCGCCACACCGCGCACACCCGCGCTGGACGCCGCCATCAGCGCCGTCACCTGCGCGCGCGTCACGCCGAAGGCCTTCCGCAGCGGCTCCACCACGTGCACCGCGGCGGTCGTCACCGCCCCCGGCAGACACACGATGCGGCCCTTGAAGGTGAAGCCCGCGCCCAGCACGTCCGTGTTGAAGCCCGGCAGCACCATGGGGACGTTGCCGTCACCTCGGAAGGCACTGCTGACGTCCACCACCCACGCGCCCGCGGCCTGCGCGGCCGGAGCCAGCGTGCGAGAGGCCTCGGCGGGCGTGGCCAGCAGCACCAGCTTCACGCCCCGGAAGGCGTCCGGCGTCGCGCGCTCCACCTCGAGCGAGTCCTCGCCGTACTCCACCTCCATGCCCTTGGAGCGCTCGGAGCCGAAGACGCGCACCTGTTCAGCGGGCACGTCCTGCGCGTACAGCGCGGCGAGCACCTCGCGGCCCACCACGCCCGTCGCGCCCACCACGCCAATCGTCAAGTCGTCTCTCATGGCGCGTCCTTTACGCCACCGGAGGCCGGGAGCGCGAGCACCACGAGACGGCTCAGTCTTCCTTCAACCGTGCGGTGGGCGCCGGTCCGGGCAGCGGCGGGAACTTCGGGTTGCGCTCCGGCTCCGAGGCCCGCACGTAGTGCGGCTCCATGGCGAAGAGCGCCTCCAGCGACTGCGCTTCCGGAAAGCGCGCCAGCTGCGCCAGCGCCACCGCTGACGGGAAGGTCGGCGCCGCCAGCAGCCGGTGTGGCGCCACGCCCTGCGACTCCAGGGCGGCGCGGTAGTCCACCAGCGCGGGCCCCAGCGCCACGGCCCGGGGCTCGGCGGCCATGCGCGCGGCCACCTCCGCGGGTGACATGGCCGTCTCCGGCTCCAGCGGCTCCACCGTCCCTCCCTGACGCACGTAGGCCCCCAGGTACAGGTCGTCCTTGCGCGCCACCGCCAGGCAGTACAGCGGCACGCCCTCGGGGCCCTCCAGCGCCACCGCCGCCAGCGACGAGGCCCCGGCCACCTTCAGCTTCGTCGCGTAGGCCAGCGACTTCACCGTCGCCAGGCCGATGCGCAGCCCCGTGAAGGAGCCCGGCCCCAGGCCCACCACCAGCCCCTCCAGGGCGGGCAGCGTGGCGCCATGACGTTCGAGCAGCTCCCCGACGATGCCGGGCAGCAGCTCGCTCTGCTTCCGCGGCGGCCCCACCACCACGTGCTCCAGCGTGCGCAGCGCGCCATCCGGCGCTCGCTCCACCAGGGCCAGCGACAACGTCAACGTCGAGGTGTCCAGCGAGAGAAACATGGGACGGCTCACTACACCGGCGCGGCCCACATTGCCTGCGGAATCTCCGACAGCCGGTCCTCGCAGCGGTACAGCCGGACGCGCACCACGCCCTTGTCCAGCATGTCCAGCTTCCGGGCGGCGCCCTTGGACAGGTCCACGATGCGCCCGTCGATGAAGGGCCCCCGGTCATTCACGCGCACCTTCACCGCGCGCCCGTTCTCCATGTTCACCACGCGCAGGCACGAGCCGAAGCGCAGCTTGCGGTGCGCGGCCGTCATCGCCTCCTGGTCGAAGCGCTCCCCGCTCGCGGTGGGCCGCCCGTGCAGGCCGGGGCCATAGAACGAGGCCAACCCTTCGCCCAGGTACGAGCGCGGCATCTGTTCGCGCCGCGTCACGCCGGGCGTACCACTGCGGGACTTCGGCGACTTCGACGGGCGGACGGGTTCCTCCACCGGGTCGGGCCTGGCCGCGCGCGAGGCGCACGCGGAGGTGAAACCCAAGCAGAGCAGTCCGGCAACGGCGATTCCTCGCATGCGTCCTCTAGCGGGTGATGTCGTTGGTCACGGCCAACAGCATCAGCAGGACGAGCAGCGCGAGCCCCACCATGTTGGCCACTTCGCGGACGCGAACAGGGATGGGGCGGCGGCGAATTCCCTCCCAGGCGGCGGAAAGCAGGTGGAAGCCGTCGAGCACGGGAATGGGCAACAGGTTCATCACCCCCAGGTTGATGGAGATGAGCGCCATCAGGTGGAGGAAGCTGTCCAGGCCCTGCTCGGCGCTCTTCGACGCCAACTGGTACATCATGATGGGGCCGCCCACGGTGTTCATCGGCACCGAGCCCACCAGCAGCCCGCCGAGGACCCGCACCATCTGCCCGACGATCTTCGGGACGATGAGCGCGGCCTGCTTCAGCGCGGCGCCCGGCCCCAGATGCACCGTCACCTCATCCAGCACCGGCATGTCCGCCGTGGAGAGCACCCAGTTGCGCACGCCCAGGACGATGGGCGAGCTCGCCGTGCCCATCTCGTCCTCCGTCTTCAGCGGCGCCTGCGCCAGCGTCTCCGTGCGCTCGCCGTCCGCGCCCCGCCACGTCAACTGGAAGGAACGTTCCTTCAGGGCGTTCAGCTTCGAGGAGAACTTGACGAAGGACTCCGGCTTCTCGCCATCCAGGGCGATGATGCGGTCTCCGGGCCGCAGGCCGCCCTTCTCGGCCGCGCTCCCCGGCGCCACGGTGGCCAGATACAGGTCGGACGTCTCCGCGCCCACCGTCGCCAGGCCCACGCCCGGCTGCTTTGGCACGGTGAGCTTCAGCACGGAGGGCACCCGCCCCGTCACGACGCCCGCCGCCACGGAGTCCATGCGCCGGAGGGTGAGCTCCAGGGGCGCGCCCTCCGCGTGCTTGTCCAGCTCCTGCTGGAAGCGCGCTTCCGTCTCCACGCTCACGCCGTTGACGGCCAGGATGCGGTCGAAGGTCCGCAGTCCGGCCTTCTCCGCCACCGAGCCCGGCGGCACGCCGACGATGGGCGGCTTCGACACGGCCTCCACGCCAATGGAGCCGCGCTCCACCGTGTCGATGGGGGACGTCTCCACGTTCTTCGTGGGCGTCACATCCAGCGTCAGCTTCTGGCCGTTGCGCTCCAGGACGATGGGGACGGGCCGCTCGAAGCGGCCGACGAACGCCTCCCGCATGTCGTTGAACGTGCGCACCGGCTCGCCATCCACGGACAGGATGCGGTCTCCAGGGCGGATGCCGGCGGCCTGCGCGGGCATGCCCTCGCTCACCGTTCCCACGTAGGTGGAGGTGGCCTGGTGCGGGCCCAGGAAGACGAAGAAATAGACGAGGATCGGGAAGATGAGGTTGAAGGCCGGCCCCGCCAGGACGATGAGGCCGCGCTTCCACGGGGGCTGCGCCAGGAAGCCCCGGCTGGCCTCCTCCGGGCTGAGCTCCTCGTGGGGCATGTCGCCCGCCATCTTCACGTAGCCGCCCAGGGGCAGCAGGGCAATCTGGTACTCCGTCTCGCCCTTGGTGAAGCCGATCAACTTGGGTCCGAAGCCGATGGAGAACTTCAGGACCTTCACACCACAGGCCTTCGCCACCAGGAAGTGGCCAAGCTCGTGCACCGTGACGAGCACGCCGAGCAGAATGACGAAGAACCCGATGTTTTGGAGCATGGGCGCAACAGTAATCGTGGGCGCCCAGGCGGACAACGCGCAACCGGGCCCGCCGAGCAGGCGGGCAGCCGAAAGAGGCGGTCCCTAGGGCAGCAGGCCCCGGACGAACTGCACGTAGACGAACACCAGGGGCGCGTTGAACAGGAGCGCGTCGATGCGATCCAACACACCACCGTGCCCGGGGATGAGGACGCCCGAGTCCTTCACCCCGTAGGCCCGCTTCAGCATGGACTCACACAGGTCGCCCACCGGCCCCAGGATGCCGCCGGCGATGCCCAGCAGCACGCAGTCCCACACCGTGAACACGGGGAAGAAGAACTGCCGGGCAATGAACATACCGCCCACCGAGCCCAACATGCCCCCGAAGAAGCCCTCCCACGTCTTGTTGGGGCTCACCTCCGGGTAGAGCTTGTGCTTCCCCAGGAACCGCCCGAAGAAGTAGGCGGCGGTGTCATTGGCCCAGGTGATGACCAACGCGCAGATGACCCAGGCCAAGCCGTGGTCGGGCAACAGGCGCAGCGCGGACACGGCCGTGAGGCCCACCGCGCCGTAGAGGAAGCCGTTGACCAGGTGCGCTGTGCGGGTGGGCGCCTCCGCCAGAGGCCCCTTGAAGAGGTGGTAGATCCACGCGAAGAACGCGAAGACGATGGTGAGCCAGAAGGCCGTCTCGCCCGTGCGCGCCGCGTCCCGCATGGGCAGGAAGGGCAGCACCGCGGCGAAGGCCATTCCGACCCAGGAGGCCACCGTCAGGCGCTTCTGGACAATGAGGTAGTACTCACCCACGCACGCGGCGGCGGCGGCGCCCAGCAGGGCCGCGCTCCAGTAACCACCGAGGAACAGCAGCAGGAGGACCAGCGGCAGCAGTGTCACCGCGGAGACGACGCGGATGACGAGGTTTCGGTTCTTGTCGTTCACGCCTTGGCCTGCTGAGGAGCGTCCTCCCGCTGCACCTGTGCGGACGTGAGGCCGAAGCGGCGCTCACGCTGCTGGTACTGCGACACGCAGCGGAGGAACTCGTCAGTACGGAAGTCCGGCCACAAGGCGTCGGTGAAGCACATCTCCGCGTACGCCATCTGCCAGAGCAGGAAGTTGGACACGCGCAGCTCCCCACTGGTCCTCACCATCAGGTCCAACGGGGGCAGTCCCTGCGTCCAGAGGAACTGCTCGAAGTCGCTCTCCTCCAACCGTCCCGCCGCCAGTTCCCCACGCTCCACGGCCTCGGCCAGCCGCCGCGCTGCGTGGAGGATTTCCTCACGCCCGCCGTAGGACAACGCCAGCGACAGCACCATGCCGGTGTTGTGCGCGGAGTCGGCCCGGAGCCGGTCCAGCGGATCACGCACGTAGCGCGGCAGCCGGTCCACGTCTCCAATGGCGTTGAGGCGAATGCCGTTGTCCAGGATTTCGGAGCGCTCGCGCTCCAGATACTCCCGGAGCAGGTCCATCAATCCGGCGACCTCTTCCGCCGGACGCGCCCAATTCTGCGACGAGAACGCGTAGAGCGTCAGCGCCTGGATGCCCAGGCGGCGCGCGGTGCGCGTCACTTCGCGCACACTCGACGTCGCCTCCCGGTGCCCCTCCAGCCGGGGCAGCCCTCGGGACTCCGCCCATCGCCCGTTGCCGTCCATGATGATGCCCACGTGGCGCGGCATCGGCCGGGCCTTGACGGCTTGTTCCAGGGTGGAAATCACTGAAGGGCGTTCCATGAAGCCGCGCACCCTAGCGATGCCGCCGCGCGCCGTCCACGGGCGCGTGCCCCAACCGTCACGGTCGGCCCCTGACTGGTCGCCCGGTGGCGGTGGGTGGCCGCTCCCCACCAGAGTGCAGGCGCCATGTAGGCACAGGTAGGCAACCGTTCACTTGGTGGCCTCTCAGCCCAGGGGCCAATCCGGGCTGGCAATCTCCATGGGGCCGTCGCGCCAGGACGTGTAGGCGTCCTCGTCCGCGACCTGGTACGGCCTGCCGAAGGCGCGCGCGAAGTAGTCGCCCCAATGCGGCTGGGAGCCGTCGGCGTCCGTGAAGCCGTACTCCCGGGCCAGGGCCCAGGAGCTGAAGACACGGCCGGCCTTGGCGCCCACGTTCGGATCCGCCGCGAGCGCCGCCACCGCCCGGCCCACGAAGCAGGGACTCTCCGAGGCGATGAAGTGCGGGTCCTTCGCCGCGCCATCGCGCCAGTTCGCTTCCGTGACGCCGAAGTTCTCCAGCATCTCCTCGGAGCGGAGGAAGCCGGGCGTCAGCGCCAGCGCGGTGACCTTCGTGCGGCGCAGCTCCCGGGACATCCCGAAGGCGAGCCGGATGACGGACATCTTCACCAGGTCGTACCAGAGGTTGCCGCGGTAGCCGAACGAGTCCCCATCCGTGATTTCGACGATGAGCCCCCGCTCACCGCCCAGCATGAGTGGCACGGCGTGGCGGCTGGTGAGCAGATGCGTGAAGACGGCCCGTTCGAACATCTGCTGCCCCTTCGCGGCGGACTGTTTCCAGAACGCCGGGCCGAACTCGGTGAGTCCGTCGCCGCCCCAGATGTCGTTCACCAGGATGTCGAGCCGCCCCTGCTCCCGCTGGATGCGCGCGCACAGGGCTTCGACCTCCGATTCGACGGAATGGTCCACGCGGACGGCGATGCCCCGGCCGCCCTTGGCGTCGACGATTTCGGCGGTCTCCTCGATGGTCTCCGGCCGCGAGCCCGTCGCGGGCCGTCCGCGCACGCTGCGCCCGGTGCAGTACACGGTGGCGCCGGCTTCTCCCAGCATGGTGGCGATGCCGCGCCCCGCGCCTCGTGTGGCTCCAGCGACCAGGGCGACGCGTCCTCCGAGTGGCTTCATGGCGGGCACTCCTCCAAGCCCACGGGCGGCCGTGGACCGCAGTGGTTCGTGTTCGCACCCTAGGCAGGGAATCCTGACATCCCCTGTCATGATTCCCCGCCTAGACTTCGCTTTGGAACCTGCCCATGCGCGCCGACCGACTCGTCAGTTTGACGCTGCTCCTCCAGACACGCCCGAAGATGACGGCGGGCGAGCTGGCACGGGAGCTCGATGTCTCCGAACGGACCATCCACCGGGACCTCGACGCGCTCTCCGGCGCGGGCGTGCCCGTGTACGCCACCCGAGGCGCCGCGGGCGGCGTGGCGTTGATGGAAGGCTGGCGTACCCAACTCACGGGCTTCACCCGGGCGGAGCTGCATGCACTGGCGGCCGTGGCGGCACCGGGGGCCCTGGATGACCTGGGCCTGACGTCGGCGCTGCGTTCGGGCCTGGTGAAGATGGCGGCGTCCCTGCCCGCACTCCAGCAACCCGCGCTGGAGTACGCACGCCAGCGACTTCACGTGGATGCGTCCTCGTGGTTTCCAGAACGCGAGGCCGTGCCTCATCTGGCGACGCTGCGCGACGCTGTCTGGCAGGACCGCCGCGTGTCGCTGACGTACCGGGACTTCGAAGGCAAGCCGAGCCGCAAGGTGGTGGACCCGTACGCGCTCGTCATCAAGGCGGACCGTTGGTACCTCGTCGCGAGCACGAGCGAGGATGAACCACGTGTGTATCGAGGCTCGCGCATGGACGGTGCACGGATACGCCCGGAGACCTTCATCCGGCCGGCGCGCTTCGACCTGCCCGCGTTCTGGAAGGCGTGGTGCTCACGCTTCGCGGAGAAGCGGGCGCAGTACGAGGTCATGCTGCGATTGACGTCGGAGGCGCTGGAGGCGCTGCGAAAGATTCGGCCGCGAGCGGAGGGTGCACGGCTGGATGCCGCGCAGCTCGCAGCGGATGGACGCAAGACAGTGGTCGTGGACTTCGAGCGCGAAGCGATTGCCTTCAGCCAGCTCTGCGACGTCGGCTCGGGCTTCGAAGTGCTCGCCCCGGAAGCACTGCGAACAAAGCTCCTGAAACTGGCGACGGGCATCTTCAATTCACATGAAGGTACCGCATCGCAAAGTGAGTCCGCGCGGCATACAAACGCTCGCTCACGCGAACACCGCCCATTGGACTCCTGAGAGTCGGTGTCGGAGCTGCTCGACAATGGAGAGTGGGACCTGCGCGTCTCCATCGAGGAAGTGTCCAGCGTGGATGGCCACGTCCCGCACATCTGCGACCTCGCCAAGACACCTGCGGGTGACTTGCTGGCCGTGGTTTACTTCCGCTGGTTCGACACGCAGGCGTCGACGCCGCTCATCCGTCGCAAGAGCGGACAGTGTCAACTCGCCCCCGGACCTGGGCGCAGGAGATTCCCAGCGGGGCCGACTTCTCCGCCGTCGCCCCGAAGGACGACACCACGCTCGCACTGACGACCAACGACACGTTCAACGAGCGCAGCGGCGAGGTCTGAATTCAGTCACCCGACAGCGCGCACGTCATTGGCCACTTCACCGGCCTCGTTCGCACCATGACCTACCTCCGCGATGAACTCTGGGTCGCGGGTCAGATCCAGCGCGAGGAGAACGGCGCCATCGGCCTTGCATTCTGGGATGGGACCGCGTGGAAGCCTCTCCCGGGAGGCCCCGCGGACGGCTCCATCTACGAGTTGCTCCTTCATGGCGACGACGTCTGAGTGGGCGGAGCCTTCCCCCAAATCGGTGGCATCTCCAACAACATTGTCGCCCCATGGAATGGGCACACATCGGAGACATACGACTTCCCCATTGCAGGCAACGAAGTCTACGCGCTCTCGACCCGCGACGGCGGAGCGCCTTACACGGGAGGTGCGTCCACCTACAACTTCAACTTGGACGGAGTGGGCTCAATCGCGCGGTGGAACGGCACGTCCTTGGAGATGCACGCTGGTGGAGTCAGCACCGGGTTCTACCCGGGAGTGGTGACGGACCTCGTGTTCAACCAGGGCAAAGTCCACGTTGGGGGCTGGTTCAACCTCGTCAACAGACAGGGCTACGGCAATCCACTGGCCCTCGATGCGAACGCCCTATCGCGGTGGTCTTCCGCCCAGCATCGACGGCGCCACGCCACAGAGCATCGCCCCCTACAAAGGAAGCCAGTAGCGAGCCGAAGGCGCCGAGCTGAGCTGCGGCGCGCGAGTGCTTGCCGTAGGAGGAGAACGGTGCACAGTGCAAGCAATGGGCGCCATCTCCCATGCAGGAGACGTGGCCGTGCCTCTCACGGTGCTCCGGCTCGCAGACTCGGGCTGTCAGGCACTGGGCGAGCTGCCAGACATGGAGTGCTTCGACCTGGCAGTGAATACTGGAGGGGGACATCTATGTCGCCTGCATCGGCTGTAACGCCACGCAGTCCCAGATGCGCACCTGGAGAAGGACCGAGTGGGAGCCGCTTGGCCGACAGCATCCTGCCTTCCATGGGAGTGGCGCACTTCCTCAAACGCGCCGTCGCACCTTGATGAGCCGCCGGGCGAGGCGTGCCTGGCTGAGCACGCTTCGCCCGGTTGAAGGCATTCCTGTCATTTATGACTGCACCAGGTGTCACAACAGACTCCACCCCAGTCAGACATGAAGCCGATGGCACTCGATCCATCTGCCCGAGAATAAAACGACATCGCTTCAGCGCTCGCGAATGGCAAATTCGCCCACGCCCTGTCCGCACCATATGCTATCAGCGCAACCCCATGAAAAACAGACCTACCGGGAAGCGCCAACCTTGGGCCTTGTTTCTGGGACTAACGCTCCTTACTCCTGAACTTGCGCTCAGCCAGCCAGCCGCGGCGCCGCCTGAAAAAGCATCGACCGCCAGTGCCACCTTCCGGGCATACATCAGAGCAGCCGCACAACTTTACGAGGAACTCGAATACGAAGCGGCGTTGAATGTACTGGACTCAGCAAGGTCACAGGCAAGCTCAAAGGACGAACAGGCTGAGGCATCGCTCTATCAAGCCATTGTCCTCGCCGATCTCGGACGTCGACACCAAGCACTCAAGGCCTTCGCCGAAGCGCTGCGACTCAAGCCGAGCGCCCAGCTTCCACTGAAGGTATCCCCGAAGATCCAGCGAGAATTTGAACGAGTGTGGGATCAGCAAAAGTCAGCTGACTCCGCTGACTCCGCTGACTCCGCTGACTCCGCTGACTCCGCTGACTCCGCTGACTCCGCTGACTCCGCTGACTCCGCTGACTCCGCTGACTCCGCTGACTCCGCTGACAAACAAGAGACATCGCCCCTCCCAACGGCAAGCGCCAGCGACAGTCCGGTGATGCATCCGGAATCAACGCCAGCACCAACAGCGAAATTCTCAGCCCCGCCCCCCAACAACAAACAGGCGCCACTCGATCTACGCCCAGAAACAACCACACAAGAAAACGGCCTGCGGGTCAAACAAACCCCAAACTGGCTCATTGGAGTATCTGCATTGTCCGCCACCGCCGGCATCATCCTAGCCTCGCGTTCCATTCACAACCACAACAAAACGCCAGAGCGAGACGACGCCTCAACCCGAGTCAGCATCAGCCGCACAGCCGAATGGCAGCGAGCCGGCTCGATAATGCTGTTCTCCACTGCGGCCATCACAGCGATCGTGGCGTTCGTCAGCAACGTGGAAGACAGCGCTGCTCCAGCCCCAAAGAGTGCGCGCTGAACCAGCGCATTGGCCTCCGAGCTGAGTTCAATCGACATCCGCAGGAGAGTTCAGCCAACTCACTCCGCTGCAAGGTTCAATTTGAACACCGTGGACTGACCCGCCTTCACGGCAACAGGCCGAGTGACGTCTTTACCCAGCTCTTCATTGACGAGCCGGAGGGTGTGCCGACCCGCCGGCACCTCGACGACTTCAAGCGGCGTTTCGCCCAATTTTCTCCCGTCGAGATAAACAACCGCATAGGGCCGGATGCGCAACTCCAGCCGGCCTTTCGCGACCGCCGCGACCTTCCGCGGCGCCATTGATCCCTTCGCTTTGGGTGTCGCCGATGGCGGCACGATTGCAACGGCTGGCTCCGCCCGCGTCTCCTCCGGGATGGCAGCGTCCGTTGAAAGGACAGGCGCGTCGGCAATGCCCTCCTGCTTCATTTGGACGCCGGCGTCTTTCGTCTCGTCGACTGGCTCGGCCTCAAGCACCGCTTCGCTTTCAACCCACCCAGTAGCCTTGGCGTCTTCCTGAAGCGCGGACTCCACAGAAGCCTCAGCAACTCGCGGCGTGTCCACGAGCCCAACCTTCGGCTCCTCACCATCAAACAAAACGAGACCCACGCCCAAGGCGAGGAGCACACCGCCGACGCCTACGACGGTACCAGTCCACTTCTTCTTCGCGAGCCCCGGCACAAGGTACTCAGAGCTTCGCGTCTGAATGGCATCTTCGACATCCTCGACAACGGCGGGGACCGGTACCGGGTTGACAACATCTTTGGGAAGCAGCGCCGCGAGAGCGGCAAGCTCCGCGCCACCGTCCACTCCCCGCCCGTCCGTCGGAAGGCGCCCCACCGCGAGCTGCGGACCTGTCCCCGGCTGCCCGGCCATGCGCACGGGAGGATTCATTCCCTTTGATTCAGGCCCAGCCCCCTGAAGCTCGAGCTGGAGTCCTTCCACAAGTGCCGAGGCCGGGACAGCGGACGCGGCGACACGCTCCGCATCGGGCCGCGGCACGCCATGCTCCGCGGCCACGGCGCCGATGGCGATGGGCAACGACTGCGTGGGCGCTGTGCGCTCCACGGGATGCAGCACCACCTGGCTTCGCACTGACCGAGTGGGAACTGGCCTCGCTGGCGTCGTCACCTCCCCGGATGGGGGCACCACCTTCGCCAATGCTTCTTGAGGCACGGGCGTCGTCGGCGACGTCGAATCCAACGGGGACACCATGGACGAGACGGGCACCTCTGGGAGCTTCGTCACGCTCCCCGAGACCACCTCCGGCCCCCACTGCACGATGCGCTGAGCAATCTGGTACGGACCGACCGGCTCCCCCGTGGACAACACGAACCGCTCCAAATCGTCCTGAAGCGCGCGGCAGTCCAGGTAGCGCCGCTCCCGGTCCTTCGATAGCGCCTTGTCGAGGACCTGCTGCAACGCCACGGGCACATCCGGCCGCCGCGCCGACACCGGGATGAACGGCTCGAACAGAATCGCCTGCATCACGCTCACGTCCGTTGTCGCATCGAACGGCCGCTTCCCCGTGAGCAGCTCGTACAGCACCACCCCGAGCGCGTAGACATCCACCCGCCGGTCCATGGCCTTCGCCTGGAGCTGCTCGGGCGGCATGTACGCCACCTTGCCCTTCACCACGCCCGTGAGCGTCCGGTGCCCCTGCCCCGCCACCTTCGCGATGCCGAAGTCCACCACCTTCACCGCGCCCTGCCGCGACACCAGGATGTTGTCCGGGCTCACGTCGCGATGAATCAAGCCCAGCGGCTCGCCCGTCTCCACGTCACGGAACTCGTGCGCGTACGCCAGCCCCTCCGCCGCGGCCGCCACCACCTTCGCGCAGAAGGCGGGGGGCAGCGCTTCCTCCGCGGCCCGCTTCACCAGCTTGCGCAGGTTCGGGCCGTCGATGAACTCCATGGCCAGGAAGAAGCTGCCCTCGGCCTCACCGAAGTCGAAAATCTGCACGATGTTCGGGTGCTCGAGCTGCGCCGCCAGCCGCGCCTCGCCCAGGAACATCTCGACAAAGGCCGCGTCCTCCGCCAGGTGCGGAAGGATGCGCTTGAGCACAAGCGTCTTCTCGAAGCCGCGTGGCCCCGCGGCCTTCGCCAGGAAGACCTCCGCCATGCCGCCTGACGCAAGCTTTCGCACCAGTTGGTACTTCCCGATTTGCATTGACTCGGGTTCTCCCAGGTTTGTCGGAAAAGTAAAACCACTTGCCGCCAGTTCTGCCGTGCGCCGAGCAATCAGGCGATGCCAACGTTGACCCTGACGTGACGTGGTCCGTAGGATTTCGGCACCCCATGCCCCCGAAGGTCATCGGTCCCTACCGCGTTCTGGAGACGCTTGGCAGTGGCGGGGCAGGAACCGTTTATCGGGCCCTGGACCGCCGCACCACCGACGAGGTCGCGCTGAAGCTGCTTTCAGCCGGCCCCGCGCGGGATGCTCGTGCCGCGCGCAGACTCGCCCGCGAGTTCGACACACTCGTAGACCTGTCTCACCCCAACGTCGTGAAGGTGTTCGAGTCCGGCGTGCACCAGGGCGTGCCGTACCTGGCCATGGAGCTCATCGAGGGCCTCACCCTCCGCCACTACCTCGACCTGAGCAGCGGCGACCGGCAAGCCCCTCCGGGCAGCCACACGCCGCGCAGCCCCTTGTCCGTCCTCCGGACCGCGGACGACGACTTCGGCCCCTTGAGCCGGAGCTTCTCCGATTCGATGGATGACTCGGAGGACAGCCCGTTTGACGGCACCTTCGGCCTGGAGGCCTTCGCGGAGGAGGCCCCCAGCGAGGACCTGGAGAGCTTCGCCTCCAGTGGCAGCCCGCACGTGGGCATCGGCTCGGATGATTCGCTGGAGGGCTTCGACCTGCCGCCCCCCATGCCGCGCCCCGCGGAGCCCGAGGAGGAGCCGGGGCGCGTGGTCCGCGAAGAGGACCTCAACCGGCCCGAACGCATGGGACGTCTCAAGGACGCCATGCTCCAGATTTGCGAGGCCCTGGCCTACATCCACGGCCACGGCCTGGTTCACCGCGACCTCAAGCCGTCCAACATCATGGTGGACGACGACCGGCAGGTGCGGCTGATGGACTTCGGGCTCGCCAAGTTCCTGGCGGACGACGCGGCCATCACCGAGGCCGGCAAGCTGGTGGGCACCTACCGGTACATGGCGCCGGAGCAGATTCTGGGCGAGCCCCTGGATGGACGCTCCGACCTGTACAGCCTGGGGGTCATCCTCTATGAGCTGCTCAGCGGGCGGCCCCCCTTCGACGCGAAGACGCCGCACGAGCTCTGGCGCCAGGTGCTGGAGACGGAGCCGCCCCCCGTGCTGGCGCTGAACCTTCACGGGGACCCGCAGCTCGCGCGCGTCGCCCACCGCCTCATCCGCAAGGAGCCGGACGACCGGTTCCAGACGGCCGAGGAAGTCTACGAGGCCCTGTCCGAGTGAATCCCTCCAAGCTGCACACCCTCACCGTGGACGCCGACAAGGCGGGCCAGCGGGTGGACCTCTTCATTGGTGAAGCGCTGGGTCTGTCTCGCGCGCGCCTCAAGCGCCTCTTCGAGGCGGGCGCGGTGAAGGTGAATGGCCGCCCCGCGAAGAAGGGCCTCACGCTCACCGCCGGGCAGCACATCGCCGTCGAGGTGGAAGAAGAGTCCCGCGAGGCCGTGCCCGACGCGGACTTCCCGCTCACCGTGCTGCACGAGGACGACTCGCTCGTGTTCGTGGACAAGCCCGCGGGCCGGCCCTCCCACCCCCTGCAGTCCGGAGAGACGGGCACGGTGGCCAACGCGCTGGTGGCCCGCTATCCCGAATGCGCCCAGGCCTCGCTGGACGCGCGAGAGGGCGGCCTCTGCCACCGGCTGGACGTGGAGACCTCTGGCGTCGTCGTGGCCGCGCGGACGCGGGACGCGTGGAACGCCGTGCGCGAGGCCTTTGGCAGCCGCGCCGTGGACAAGCGCTACCTGGCGCTGGTGACAGGACCACTGACGGACGAGGGCGACATCGACCTGCCCCTGCGTCACCACCCCCGGCATCCGGACCGCGTGGAGCCCGCGCCCTACGGGGCCGAGGACGCCCGGGACGCGGTGTCGAAGTTCACCGTGCTGTCGCGCGCAGGTGAGTTCAGCGTGGTGGAGGTGAAGATTCTCACCGGCGTGCTGCACCAGGTGCGCGCGCACCTCGCGGGCATTGGCGCCCCCATCGTCGGCGACAGCCTCTACGGCGGGCGCGAGGCCCCGGAGCTGGGCCGCTTCTTCCTGCACGCTCGCTCGCTGGGCCTGACGCACCCGCGGACGCGGCGGAACATGACGGTCCACAGCCCCCTGCCCCCGGAGCTGCGCGCGGAGCTGGAGCGGCGCGGCCTGCCCCTGCCCCGCGGTGAGCAGCGGGACTGAGGGCTTTCCACTACTCGCCCATCACCTTGACGATGACGCGCTTTCGGCGCTGGCCGTCGAACTCGGCGTAGAACACCTGCTGCCAGGGCCCCAGGTCCAGCTTCCCGCCCGTGACGGGGATGATGACCTGGTGGTGGACCAGCAGTGACTTGAGGTGGGCGTCACCGTTGTCCTCGCCCGTGCGGTGGTGGCGGTAGTCGGGACCGGCGGGCGCCAGGTGCTGGAGCCACTCCCAGATGTCTTCATGGAGACCGGGCTCGTCGTCATTGACGAAGACGCCCGCGGTGATGTGCATGGCGGAGACGAGGACCATTCCCTCCTGGATGCCACTCTTGCGCACCAGGGCCGTCACGGTGTCGGTGAGACGGACCAGCTCCCGCCGCCGCGGTGTCTCGAACCACAGGTACTCCGTCAGGCTCTTCATATCCGTATCCGCCAGGCGTCAGAGTGCCCCGTTAAAGTGACTCACACCATGCGAGCCATCATCCACGTGGACATGGATGCCTTCTATGCATCCGTGGAGCAGCGGGACAACCCGGCCCTGCGGGGCAAGCCGCTCATCGTGGGCGGGCATGCCCAGCGCGGTGTCGTGGTCGCCGCCTCCTACGAGGTGCGCCCCTTCGGCGTGCGCAGCGCCATGCCCATGGCCCGCGCGACGAAGGCCGCGCCCCATGCGCTCGTCGTGAAGCCCCGCTTCGCCGCCTATGCCGAGGCCAGCGAGCAGGTGTTCGCCATCTTCGAACGCTACACGCCGCTCATCGAGCCGCTGTCGCTCGACGAGGCCTTCCTGGACGTGACGGCGTCGGTGGGCCTCTTCGGCACGCCCGCGGACATCGCCCGGCGCATCCGCAAGGAGATTGCCGACGAGTTGAACCTCCCCGCCTCCGCGGGCGTGGCCACGGCGAAGTTCGTGGCGAAGATTGCCTCCGACCTCGCCAAGCCGAATGGGCAGCGGGAGGTGCGCGCCGAGGAGACGGTGGCCTTCCTCGCGGGCCTGCCGGTGTCGCGCCTGTGGGGCGTGGGGCCGAAGACGGAGGAGGCGCTCCGGCTCGCCGGGCTGAAGACGATTGGCGACGTGGCGGCCCGGGACTTGGACTGGCTGGAAGACAGGCTGGGCTCCAGTGGACGGCACCTGTGGGAGCTGTCCCAGGGCATCGACACGCGCGAGGTGGTGCCGGACCGGGCCGCCAAGAGCGTGGGCGCGGAGGACACCTTCGACGAAGACCTCGTGGGGGTGGACGCGCTCAAGCCGCACGTCCACGCCCAGGCCCTGCGCGTGGCCCGGCGGCTGCGGCGGGCGGCGCTGAAGGGCCGCGTGGTGCAGCTCAAATTGAAGTTCGCGGACTTCACGCTCATCACCCGGCGAACCACGCTGCGCGAGGCCACGGATGACGGGCAGACGCTCTACCGCGCGGCGCTGGAGCTGCTGGACAAGTCGCACCAGGGCAAGCCGCTGCGGCTCACCGGCGTCAGCGTGCAGTTGGACGAGGAGCCGCCCCAGTTGGGCCTCTTCCCCGCCGCCGCGCCGCGCACCGCGAAGCTGAACGCGGCGCTGGACAAGATTGCCGAGCGGTTTGGCAGCAAGGCCATCACCACCGCGGACATCGCCGGCAGTGAGGCCACCGACAGCGCCGAACACCGCTCCGAGCGCCCGGTGGACAAGGGCGGGCCCAAGGACTGAGGGCCCGGTACGGGTGGGGCCTCACGCCTGTTCGCGGAGCGGCCCCACACCTCACGGTAAGGACTTCGACGCAGGCAGCGCCCGGCCCGGAAGCCAAACCGGTGCCCTCACATCACGGACGCGACCTCGAGTCAGGCGTCGCCCGACTCGGAGGATGAACCGGCGCTCTCACCGGACGAGCCGTTCGGCGAGGGACGGCGGCGGCGACGACGGCGACGGCGCTTGCGCTGGCCTCCCGCGTCGGACTCCTCGCCGTCCGCTGCGGCGGCACGCGGCTGCGGCACCTCGCCGGCCTTCCAGGCCTCCAACTGCTCGCGATTCTCGCCCGTGGCCTCCACCGTCATCTCGAACACGGTGAGGGCCTCGCTGAAGAGGGGGTGCCGCTTGAAGGCGGCGCTGCGGCGACGGCGCTCACCGGACAGGGTGCGCTGGGCCAGCAGCAACATGCGGCAGCGCTCGGCGATGCGGCGCGGCAGACGCGCGGACTGGACGAAGCCCGCGAGCAGGTCTTCCACCACCTGCGACACGGACGGGCGGGCCTCCTGCGACTCCTCGGGCCCCGTCGAGCGGCTGATGGGAATCAGCAACATCGCCAGGAGGATGGCGTCGTCCAGCGCCTCGCCCGAGGACACGCGCCGGTCCAGCGACTCCGCGAAGGCGTAGAACGTCTTCTCGCCTTCCTTACCGTGCTGCTTGAGGTACGCGTTGACGGGCGGCAGGAGGATTTTGAGCGCGTCCAGCGCGTCCAGCAGCTTCAGCGCCGGCGCGGACACACCGCCGCGGATGAGGCGGAACGTCTCCTCCAGCAGGCGCGCGGGCGCGCAGCGGGGCAGGTCCTCCACCGCGCCTTCCATGGCCGCGTACGTCCGCGACTCGATGTCCAGGCCCAGCTTCGCCGCGAAGCGCACCGCGCGCAGGATGCGCACCGGGTCCTCGCGCATGCGCACTTCCGGGTCGCCAATGGTGCGGATGAAGCGCTCATCCAGGTCACGGCGGCCCCGGACGTAATCGATGACCCGCCCTTCGGCCACGTCGTAGAACAGGCCGTTGATGGTGAAGTCACGGCGGCGCGCGTCCTGCTGCGCGGTGCCGAAGACGTTGTCGTGGGTGATGAGCAGGTCCTCACCGTCCCCCTCATCCTCACCGCCGTTGGCCGCGTGCTCCAGCTCCGTCGGATTCGCACGGAAGGTGGAGACCTCGATGATCTTCCCGCCTTTGAAGTAGACGTGCGCCAGCCGGAAGCGCCGGCCAATCAGGCGGCAGTTGCGGAAGATGCCGCGCACCTCGTTCGGCGTCGCGCTGGTGGCGATGTCGAAGTCCTTCGGCTTGCGCCCCAGCAGCAGGTCACGCACGCAGCCGCCCACCATGTACGCCTGATGGCCGTGCTGGTGCAGGCGGAGCACCACCTTGAGGGCGTCCGGGTCCAGCTCGTCGGGGTCGATTTCCGCCGGCTCGCCGCTGGGCCGGACATGGGGCGCGTGCAGCGCGCGCTCATCGGGCGTCGGCTCCGGTTCGGGCTCCAGGACGATGGGGACTTCCTCGACGTCCTCGCCCCGGGCCTCGGCGGCGTCCTCGGCCTCTGCGGCGGCCAGCGCGGCCTCGGCGCCCAGGACGGCGTCGTCCAGGCCCGACTCGGTCGGGTCTATCTCGTCGTCATCTTCCTCGTCGTCCTCGTCCTCGGCATCCGCGTAGGCGGGGGCCGGAGGCGGCTCGGCGGGGGTGGCGACTTGTATCGAGGGGATTTCAGTTGGGGCCTGCTCGTCGGCGGCCACGGGCTTGGAGGCGCTGTCCTCTTCAGGGTGCGCCGACAGCTCCAGTTGGGAGTTCATGGGAACCTCTTGTTCGCCGCGCTCGGAAGTCCCTGCCGCCTCGGGAGAGGCAACCTCGCGCGCGTCATTCTCGGGCGCAGGTGGCAGCAGACCGCCGGCAGGCGGCGTCTCAGTCAAATCTCGTGTCATCAGCCAGGGACACCCCATCGGGGCGCTTGTAGGCCTGCCGTCTATACCGCATCCTCCGGGTAGGGAGTAGCGATGGACGACATTGTTGTCGGATGTCACCGGGCAGCGGGCTCCCCCGCCCGCTTTCCTGCTCCCAACCAGGGGACAGGGCACGCGCGAAGCGTGGGGGCCGCGGGCCTGTGTCCTGTATCAACACAGCGTCCGCCGGAAACGTTCTGGGGCCGGCCCGCGAGGGGAATGCAGGCCCACCCGGGGGGCAGCCGAGCGGCCTGCCCCTACTGCGGCTTGGTGCGCCCCTTGTGGTTCCGGGGCAGCGCGTGGTGGATGAGGGAGACGTAGTCCACCGCCTGCACCGGAGGGGGAGGCGGCGGCGTGCCCAGCGCGGCCAGGCGCTTGCTGAAGGCGGCCAGGATGTCCGGCATGGGCCGCATCGCCGCGAGCAGCTTGTTGGGCCCCTCCAGCGCCTGGGACAGCGCCACCGCCGCCTGCTGGAGCGGCAGCCCGCGCCGCAGCAGGTCCTGGAACGAGTTGGACAGGGTGATGATGTTGTGGCCCGCCGTCTGCACCATCTCCACTGCGATTTTCAGCACCTGCGGCGCCGTCAGGTGGCCGTCCGCCAGCAGCACCAGCGCGGCCTGGAAGTAGTTGAAGATGGGGACGACGCGCGGCCCGTAGGGCGTGAAGTGCGCGGGCGGCGTCAACCGGTCCAGGTGGATGAAGATGCGGCGCACCGGGTCGCCCACGGGAATCTTCTTCCACGCCTCGCGCACCCGCAGCGCGTCGTCCGGGTACACCCCGCCCGCCTCGAGCACCTGCGACAGCACGCGCTCGTCCACGCGGCCCGCCACCAGGTCCGCGAAGAGCGAATAGATGAACGCGTCCGCCTCCGCGTCGTCACCGAAGAGGACTTCCTCCGCCTCTACCGGCGCGTGCACCCGGCTCTCAAGAATCGCGGGCAGCTTGTAGCCCACCTGCCCGCGCAGGGCCCGGAAGCGGCCGCGCAGCAGGTTGCCCACGTTGTCCTTGAGGACGAACTCGTCCCACCGCACGCCGTCCAGCTTGAGCTTCTCCTCTAGCACGGCCCGCATCTGCTTCGGGCTGCCGGAGACGATGCACAGCCGCGAGTCCCCGTTCTCCGACAGCTCGCGGATGAGCGCGCTGGCGCCCGGCACGGCCACCTTCTGGTGGGCCTTCTGGAACGCCGTCCGCACCAGGTCACGGAGCGAGTCGAACTCCGTCTGGAGGTACGTCTTGTCCAAGTCCCAGCGATAGATGCGCCGGGGCGGACGCGGGTCGATGCGGTCCGGCAAGCTCACTTCTTCAGGCCTTCCCGGATGGCGGCGCCCAGGTTGTTCGACACCACCTTCGCCGCGACCTTCCCCGCGTTGGCGATGGCTCGCGACTTCGAACGCCCGTGTGCCTTGATGAAGATTTTATCGAACCCCAGGATGGGGGCTCCGCCGTACTGGTTCCAGTCGGTGATGTCCTTGATGCGCTGGATGCCGCTGGACAACATCGCGAGCCCCGCGCGCCAGCGCAGGCTCTCCTTGTAGGCGTACTGGGCCAGCTCCACCACCGTGTCGTGGACGCCCTCCAGCATCTTCAGGCAGACGTTGCCCACGAAGCCGTCGGTGACGATGACGTCCGCGGTGCCCTTCGGGATGTCGATGCCCTCCACGTTGCCGATGAAGTGGATGTCCTTCATCTCCGACAGGCGGGCATGGGCCTCCACCACGCGGGGCGGGCCCTTCTGCGGCTCGATGCCGTTGGACAGGAGCGCCACCTTGGGGCGCTCGTTCTGGGAGATGATGCGCGCGTAGGCGGAGCCCATCACCGCGAACGTCACCAGGTCATCCGCGGTGGCCTCCACCGTGGCGCCCACGTCCAGGATGAGGGAGAACGGGTCCCCCTTCGCGCCGCGCACCGAGCGCGTCGGGTACACCGTGGCCAGCGCCGCGCGCCGCACGCCGGGGATGAGCTGGAAGTGCCGGGCACACGCCAGCACGCCCGCGCCCGTGTTGCCCGCGGACACCAGCGCCTGCGCCTCGCCCTCCGCCACCAGCCGCGCGGCCACCGCCACGGACGCGTTCGGCTTGCGCGCCAGCGCCTCGCCTGGCTTCTCGTCCATGCCGATGAAGTCCGCCGCGTGCTGCACGGAAATGCGCTCGCCGTTGTGCTTCGTCTCCGCCAGCGCGTCGTCGATGAGGGTGCGGTCCCCCACCAGGAGCGTGTGGATGTGGGGGGACTCGAGCGACAGCATCGCCGCTCCCCGGACCACCTCGGCCGGGCCGTGGTCCGTTCCCATGACATCGAAGGCAATCGTCACTGGCTGCGGCTGCGTCCCCACCATGTCCTCCATCTTAGGACCTTTGCTCGGCCCCCGCGCCTGCCATTCTCGTCTGGGCCACCAGGGACAATCCCAGGAGCCCCGCCATCGCCACCATGCCCGCCGCCGTCCCGTACGGGGCCGTGGGCCCCAGCCGGGTGAAGAGCCAGCCCCCCAGCGCCGGCCCCAGAATCCGCCCCAACGAGCCGAAGGCCTGGTACGCCCCCAGCACCGCCCCCAGCCGCTCCGGCGGGGCATGCAGAGATACCAGGGCGGACAGACACGGTGTCACGAGCGCCGACCCCACCGCCAACAACCCCATCACTGGGAACAGCCACGCATAATCCGGCGCTACGGGCAACAGGGCCAGCCCCGCCGCCGTCAGTCCGAAGCCCACCGTGGCCAGCAGCGCCTCGCGCCCCGGCGCGCTCCCGGGCCCACCCGTCAGCCGGCGCACCAGCCCGCCCTGCACCGCCGCGGAAATCACCCCAATCGCCGCGAAGAGCCAACCGGAGCGCAGGCTGGCCTCGCGCAGCACGTCCAGGTCCGTCACCGCCGCCCGGAGGAACAGCCCACCTTCCTGGAGCGGCACCGGCCCGGACGACAGGAAGCGCGTCAGGAGGTAGACGGAGAAGGTGCCTTCCATCTGCGCGAAGGCGGTGGTGAACACCAGCATCAGCACCAGGCAGCGCCCCACCACGGGCAGGCTCATGGCCAGCGTGGCGCCCTTCAGCGTGCGCGCGTGCCCTTCCCCCGGGCGCCCCTCCACCCGCGTCTCCGGCAGGTAGAAGTACGTGCCCGTCAGGTTGATGGCCACCAGCCCCGCCGCGAACAGACCGATGGCGAGGTTGCCACCCCAGGCGCCCAGGAAGCCGCCCAGCGCCGGTCCCAGCACGAAGCCCAGCCCGAAGGCCGCGCCAATGACTCCCATACCCCGCGCCCTGTCCTTCGGCGTGGTGATGTCCGCCACCACGGCCTGTGCGGTGGAGATGTTGCCACCGGAGATGCCGTCGATGACACGCGCCAGGAAGAGCAGCGGCAGCGACTGCGCGAAGGCGAACAGTAGGTACGCCAGCAGCGAGCCCACCTGGCTCACCAGCAGCACCGGCCGGCGGCCGTACCGGTCGCTGAGCCGGCCCAGTATCGGGGCCGACACCAGCTGCATCAGCGAGAAGACGGAGATGAGCAGCCCCACCGTGAAGGGCGAGGCACCGAACCGCACGCCGTACACCCCCAACTGGGGAATCAGGATGCCGAACCCGATGAGGTCCAGCGCCACGATTCCGAAGACGACACGGAGTGACGCCGCCCGCCGCACCACCAGTTGCCCCTTTGCTGAAAAAAGAAAACCGCCGGAGCGCGAAGATAGCGCCCCGGCGGCTCGAATGGGGGAGAAGTCCCGGGTCCGAAGGGCTTTACATCGCCTCGGCGGACTGGACGTTCCGGTTCGCGGTGTCGCGCTCGATGCAGCCCTTGGTCATCGTGTACTGGTAGGTGCCCAGCTCGTCACGCCAGTACTCGCCCTCGTACGGCCAGTAGAGCTGGTCGTCCTGCACGGCGACGGAGTACTTGTACTTCTTGACGATGGCCGTGCGGCCGCCCGCCTTGAGCTGCTCCTCCAGGAACTCCTTCTCCTTGGTGGTCGTCTCGAACTTGATGCGCAGGCCGTTGGCCAGCAGTTGCTTGAGCGCCACCAGCTCCGTCTCCAGCTTGCCCTTGGCCATGATGCCGGCCTTGGAGATGAGCGCCGTGCGCTGCACCTTGAGTCCCTCCAGCAGGGCCTTGCTCAGCTCGGAGTACTTGAAGGTGTCCGCCCGGCTCGCGAAGGCGTCCATCTCCGCCTCCAGCTCGAGGATGGAGTCGTTCGTCTTGCGCAGGTCCTGGTCCGTCAGGGCCAGCCGGAGGATGCGCTCCAGGATGATGTCCGTCTCGTTCTTCTCCAGGCCGTCCTTGTTCTTCTTCTGCACGTCGGACAGCACCGAGTAGTACTCGCTGGCCTCCATGTTCTTCTTCACCAGCGCCTCCAACTGGTCGTGCACGGGCAGGTAGGTGCGCTCGAAGTCCTGGAGGATGATGTTGGACTCCCGGTAGCGGCAGTTCTCGTAATAGATGACCGCCTTCAGGATGAGCGCCTCCGGGAAGTACTCCTCGCGGAAGAAGGGCGACGACAGGGTGATGAGGCTGCCCAGCGCCTGCTCGTACTGGCCCACGCGGTAGTTGGCCCAGCTGGACTCGAAGAGGGCCTCCAGCCACTGGGTGTTCCCGCGCTCCACCTTGCCCAGGTAGAAGAGCGCGAAGCGGTTCTGCTGCATGCCGTAGTGCGTGCGAGCCAGCTGCATGAAGGCCAGCTCACGCAGCGACTTGTCCAGCTTCGCCTGGTCCGCCGTCTTGCCCGGCACCGGACGCGTGAGGCGGACGACTTCCTTCATCGCCTCAATGGCGGCCAGCATCTCCCCGTTGGCGCGCTTGGCCGCCGCGTCCTTCTGACGGCTGCCGTTGCGGAAGGAGGACAGGCCCTCCAGGTACTTGGCGCGAGGGAAGAACGGGTCGGTACGCGGAATGGTCAGCGCCAGCCGCTTCACCTCCGAGAAGCTCTTGTCGGCCTCCTCGGGCTGCCCCACCTGGTCCAGCGCGCGGCCACGCACGAAGTGGTAGCGCGCCAGCAGGTAGCGGAACTCGTTGCGGTACTTCTCAGGGAACTCCTGGTTCGCGTGACGGGCAATCTCGTCGAGGATGACCGTCTCGTTCTTCGTCTTGCGGCTGATGAAGAAGAGCCACTCCAGGCTCGTCTTGAAGAACTTGGTAGACGGGCCCAGGGAGAGGATCTTGGAGAACTCGCCCAAGGACGAGTGGTACATGCCCATGCGGTAGAGCGACTTGGCCAGCACGTAGCGCGCCTCGGTGTGCAGGCCCGCCAGCTTCGGGTCCTCCAGCAGCTCGTGCGCCGCCATGGAGGCCTTCTCGTACTCGTCGTTCTTGAAGAGGCTGACGGCCACGTCCAGGCGCTGGCGGTCCGCCGTCTTGCCGGAGACGTCCACCGCGTCGAAGGACATGGTGGGCGCGGCCGGCTTGGGCGCCTCCTGCGTCAGGTCCAGGCCCATGCCCATGCTCCCGGTGTTCGCGGGAGGCGAAGCCGGGGTGGGCGCGGGCGTGGAAGGGGCCGCCGCGGGTGCCGTCTCCGCGGGAGACACGCTCGTGGGCGCCTCGCTGGAGGAAGCAGCGGCGGCATCGTCGTCCGCGCCCTCCTCCTGCACCGGCACGGGCTTCGCCTTGTCGGCGCGGCTCTTGCGAGTGGGCTTCTTCTTGGAAGTGGTGCGCTTCTTCTTCTTGGACTGGCCGGCGAGGTCCAGGCCCTCGAAGTTCTGCGCGTAGGAGGGAGCCGTCCACGCGAGCGACAGCCCGAGGACGGCGACACGGATGAGCCGGAAGGAGCGCATCATGACTCGGACCCGAAGAAGAAGGAGACACCCAGCTCGAACAGGAGCTGGTTGCGCAGGTAGTTGCCGGACTCCGCGGTGCCCTTCTCCACGTAGATGAGGTCACGCAGCTCCGTGCGCAGCGTGATCCACCGGTTGAGGAAGAAGCGCGCGCCGACGCCCAGGTTGGCGCCCGGCGTGAGGTAGTTTTGCGCCTCCGCGCCCGGCGAGTCACCGGGACCGCGGTACTGAACCACCGAGGCGCCCGCGATGCCGTACAGGTCGAAGTGGACGAAGGCCTCCGCCAGCAGCGACACCTTGCCGTAGATGGGCGCCCACTGGACGTCCGCGCCGCCCAGCAGCTTGATCTGCCCCGGCGCGTTCCCGTCCAGCTCGTCGAGCGTGGGCGGCACACAGCCGCGCGTGGAGCCCTCGCCTCCGTCCCCGAACGTGCACTTCTGCGCCGCGCCGGCCACCGTGTTGATGGCGTAGCCCACGCGCAGGCTGACGCCCAACGTCTCCATGGGGTGGTACGTCAGCGTGCCGCCGAAGATGTACTTGCTGTAGAACGCGTCGCGCAGCGACAGCGTCGCGGACGGGCTGAACTCGAAGCGGCCCTTCTTGAGGAAGACGTGGCCGGAGACCGGCCGGACGCGCTCGCGCAAGGGCCCGAGCCGGTCCTTGTCGACCTCCGACACGTCGCCGGCTTCCGCCTCTTCGGTGGTCTGGGCGAAGCCCAGCACGGGCGCCGTCAGACAGAGGGCGAGGAGCACACGGAAGAAGCGCTTCATTCCGAGTCCCTCCCCGTCGACTTGAACGGCAGGAACAGCGAGATGCCTGCGTTGAGCGTCATGACGTTCTGGATGGCGCCCTTGCTGCTACCCAGGGGCTGATCCACATAAGAGGTGTTGATGAGGGCCACGTTGACGGCGATGTAGTCCTGAGCCACGAAGCGCATGCCCAGGCCCAGGTCAGCGGCCGGGTTGAGGCCTCGCCCCGGGAGCGCCGAGGTCTCCGTATTCACCACGCCCGCACCCGCAAGCAGGTAGCCGTCGAAGTGGAGGATGGAGTTGAGGAACGCCACCTTTCCATAGATGGGGCTCCACTCCACGTCGCCCATCGCGGACCACTGGGGCACCGAGTAGTAGATCTTGCTGTTGAAGGTCCGCTTCGCGGTGCGCACGTCATCCGACGGCAACACCTGCATCAGCGAGGCCCGGGCGGAGATGGCCAGCGTGTCCGCCAGGTAGTACGCGCCCCGGACCGACAACCCCACCTTCGAATAGAAGGGGTCGTTGACCGAGAAGCTCACCAGCGGCGTCAGCTCGAAGCGGCCCTTCTTGAGGTAGACCTTCCGCTGGACGCTCTTCACCCGGTCTTCCTGGGTGATGTCCGTCAGCGGCAACTGCGGATCCGCTTCCAATGGCTCGTCCGCGGGGCGGGACGCCGCGGCCGGTGTGGCCTCCTCCACCGGAGGAGGCGCGGGTGATTCTGCATCCTGCGATGACTCGGCCTGTGACTCGTCGGTGAGGTCGAGTCCCATGCCTTCCTGGCTCTGGGCGGATGCCAGTGCGGGCACCAGACACAGGGCGAGCAGCAACTTGGGGCGGTTCAAATCCGGAGGCTCCGTGAGGGAGGGGGGCGTAACTGCCACCGGGGGTTCAGCGCGACTCTCGGCTTGCACATCCTATCGGTCGTATTCCCAACCATCAACCGCGCTGAGCAAGCCCGGTTACCGCCTATCCCTCCGGTATTCCTTCACAATTCCACCCGATGTACCGCCGTACGGGGGCGTTGGTGTTCCAGGGGGCTGTGCTACCCTCCTGAGGCTCGCGGGCCCCGAGGTCCCGTGCCCCATCCCCCCTTTGTAGAGGTCAGAGGTCCCATGAAGATGTTCGTGCGAACCGCCCTCATGATGTCCGCCGCGCTCCTGTTGGGTGGCTGTGAGGTGGCCAGCGAGATTGGCAAGCCCTGCACGCTGGTGCGCAAGGCGACCCCCGAGGAACGGGCTGCCGGTAGTGATGTGGCCGTCGCCATCCTGGAAAAGGAGATCGCGGCCCAGCAGGACTTCATCTCGTTCGGATCCGTGAACTGCGAGGATCTGATCTGCGTTCGGGACCAGGACTACCCTCGGGCCCTCAATGAGGATGGATCACTGAACGAGAATGCTCCGGCGATGGGCTACTGCAGCAAGCCCTGCGTCGAGGGCGCGTCTTCGTGCGACGTGACGGACACCGACGACGTCAATCCGGACCTGCCCGGCCGGATGTCGTGCCGCCCGATGCTGCTGGATCAGGACACGCTGGATGCACTCCGCTCCGCGGACGAGGCCTTCTACCGGCGGACGTTCGGCGAGAACAACTCGCCCTTCTTCTGCGCTGGCGCGCTCATCCCGGATTGACCCACCCGACACTTTTCGCGCGGAGGGGTAGACCTTTCCGCGCGACTGGTTCGTAAAGGGAGGGCCCGCGCTGTTTCCGCAAGGAGCCCTGCCTCATGAACCGTACGGTCGTCTTCCTCAGTCTGGCTGGCGGTCTCGCGCTCACCGCATTGGTGCTGGGCTGTCTCTTATACACGTCTCCGAGCCCACGAGACGCTCA
>NZ_VHLC01000052.1:0-57965 GCF_006547355.1 Myxococcus sp. AB036A
GTGTGGTTGATGGGGGAGGCGGGGATGGGCAAGACGCGCATCAAGGACGCCTTCGTGGAGCGCCTGGCCTCGGATGGCTTCGAAGTCTGGGAAGGCAGTGGCCTGGCGCTGCCGGGCGCACCGGCGGGCATCTTCCGAGAGTTGCTGGACGCCACGCGGGCGCTCAGCCCGCCCGCCGGGACGGGCCGCGTGTCCAGCGCGGACGCGGAGCGAATCCAGCGCTTCCTGGAAGGCCGCGAGCGCCAGGGCATTCCGGCGAGCCTCGCCTCCGAGCGCACCGCCCTCTTCGACTCCCTGTGCCACGCGCTGATGCCCCACCGCCGCCCGCGCCTGCTGGTGCTGGAGGACTGGCAGCATGGGGACGCGCTCAGCCATGCGCTGGTGGAGGAGCTGGTGTCGCGGCTGTCGCACACGCCGCTGCTGTTGCTGGCGCTCCAGCGCCCCAGTGGCACGGCGCCAGCGCCTCTCACGGCGGAAGTCCTGACGGTGGGGCGGCTGGGGCCCGCCGAGTCCGCGGCGCTGCTGGAGGGCCGGCTGCGGAACCGGGGGACACTGACGCCCGAGGCCCGGGTGGCGCTGCTGCGCGGCAGTGCCGGACACCCACTGCACCTGCTGCACGCGGTGACCCTGCACGAGGAGCAGCCCGAGCGGGAGGTACCACTCACGGGCGAGGCGGTACATGCGGCGCGGCAGGCCTTGCTGCCCCCGGCACAGCGGGAGGTGCTGCGGGCGGCGTCGGTGCTGGGCCCGTCGTTTCCCCGGTCGGTGCTGGTGGCGTTGGCGGGTGGGGTAGGGCCGCTGGCGCTGCTGGAGACGGGGGGCTGGCTGCGCTCCGTCGCGGGAGGCCGGTACACATGGGCGGTGGAGCCCGCCCCGGGCGTCGACGAGCTGCCGGAGGCGGAGTTGCCCGCGGCACATCGGCGGGCCGCGGAAGCCTATGAGGCCCTTCCGGAGCCGCTGCGCCAACGCGCCTGTATGGAGTTGACGCGGCAATGGCTGTCAGCGGAGGAATCCTCCCGGGCACTGCCTTATCTGGTATCACTGGCAGGCTGGAACCTGGCGGCATTGGAGCCGGGGCCCGCCATGGCGGTGTATCGTTTCGCGTTGGGACTGGCGGATGCGCTCAAGCCAGATGCCGCGCGAGAGTGGCAACGCCGGCTCTGGGAATACATGGGCGACGCGCACCGACTGGCGGGCGAGCCCGCGGAAGCGGATGCCGCGTGGCATACGGCGCGGAAGCTGGATGATGAGGGGTTGGCGTCTCCCGCGGGGGACCGGGCCCGGCGTCTGTTCAAGCGGGCGTCGGTGGTGCTCGCGCTCGGCAGGTATGAGGAGGTGCTGGGGCTCGACAGGGAGGGGCGCCGGGATTGTCTGTCCGCGGCGCCGCTGTTGTCCGTGTCGCAGGACGCGCTGTCCGCGTTGGCGCTGTCCGCGCTGGGGCGGTACGAGGAGGCGCGCGCGAGGATTGTCCTGGCCCGCGAGCAGTTGCAGCAGGCGGTCCGGGAAGACGGCCCCGCGTGGGCGGGCGTGGAGGCGCTGCTCCACCGGGCCATGGGCAGCGTGCAGCTCGGGCTGGGATTCCCGGAGGCCGCGGCGTCCGAATACGCCCAGGTCCTGCGCTGGAGCGAGCGCGCGGGGGATACGTGGGAGCACTCCACCGCACTGCTGAACCTGGGCGATGCGTATTCGCGGGCGGGAGACAGGGAGCGCGCGGCGCACTTCTTCCAGCTCGCGCTCGAGCTGGACTCCCGCACGGGAGACCGCCGGGGCATGGCCTACACGCACCATGGCTTGGCCCTGCTGCACACGCGCGCGGGCGCTCCCGAGCTGGCGAAGGAAGACGCGCTGCGAGGGCTTCAGTTGGCATCCATGCTGGAGGACCGGCGCCTCCAATCGTTGCTCCGGTGCGTGCTGGGGCGGGCCCAGTTGCAGCTGGGCGAGTTGGATGAAGCCGGACGTCAGCTCCAGCTCGCGGCGAGAGATGCGTCCGCCGCGGGAGCCCGCTTGGAGCTGCTTCAAGCGGAGGCGTGCCTGCGGGTGCTGGAGGCGCGGCGCTGAGCGTCAGGGGCCCATGGGCCCGCGAAGATGCACATTCGCCTTGAGCTGCACTCCTCGCTACCCACAGGGCCGCGAGGCATGAAATTGTTCATGCGTGATCGAAATCGAGACCATCGAGGCATTCGAGCGGCACCTCGCGGCGGGCGTCGGGTTCGCCAACGTCATCATCCAAGGGCTGGATCTGCGGCGGTACACCCAGGAGCTGGCCTCCGCTGAGCTCGTGGGCGCCGTCTTCCTGGGCTGTGAGCTGGAGAAGGATGCGCTGAAGGCCACCGTGGAGCACGGGGCCATGGTGTTCCCGCCCATCTCCGGCGTGCCCTATCAGCCCTACCGTGGCGCGCTGTACACGCCGGAGGAACTGTACGCGGGCTTCGACCCGGCTCGGCCGGAGTCCTACGCGGACACGCCCGATGCGCGCATCTACGCGCACTGGGCGGCGAACGGGCGCGGCAGTCCTCCCACGCTGCTGGAGACGCTGGCGCAGCGGCTCCACGACCACTCGGTGACGGCGGCCATGGAAGGGCTGCTGTACCGGTCCGGGGGCGTGCGCAAGGTGGTGGCCATCATGGGCGGTCACTCCATGAAGCGCGGCCAGTCGGATTATCGCGCGGTGGCTTCCCTGGCGCGCGAGCTGGCGCGCCGTGGCTTCTTCATGGTCAGCGGCGGTGGCCCGGGCGCCATGGAGGCCACGCACGTGGGTGTGTGGTTCGCGCGGCGCACGGAGGCGGAGCTGGACGCGGGACTGGCCCTGCTCGCGCAGGCGCCCAGCTACACCGATCGCGAGTGGCTCTCGCGCGCCTTCGACGTTCGCCGGGCGTTTCCCCTGGGCGAGGACGACCTGCCTTACTGCTCCAGCCTGGGCATCCCCACGTGGCACTACGGGCACGAACCGCCCAACCCCTTCGCCACGCACATCGCGAAGTACTTCGCCAACAGCGTGCGGGAAGACGGTCTGCTGACCATCGCCAAGGGCGGCATCATCTACTCACCCGGCAGCGCGGGCACCATCCAGGAAGTGTTCCAGGACGCGTGCCAGAACCACTACAACTCGGTGGGCGTCATCAGCCCCATGATCTTCCTGGGCACCGAGTTCTGGACGCGCACCCGGCCCGTGTACCCGCTGGTGCACCAGCTCGCGCAGGGCTACGACTACGCGCGCTACCTCATGCTCACGGATTCGCAGGAAGAGGTCGTCCGGGCGCTGGAGGCGTTCGATCGCGAGGCGCACCCGTCCCGCTGAACGTCCGCTGCTTCGCCGGGAATCTCCGAGTCCCCCGCCTTCCAACGGGCAGGCACGGGGGCAGGGGCCCGGCGAATCCGCCTGGATGCGGTCGCCCCACTGCGTTGTCGCTGTTCGACGCAGCCGGGGCGGCGTATCTTCGCCTCGGGAAGGAGTGCTCGGATGCGGCCCCGGGCCGTCTTCTTTGATTTGGATGACACGCTGATTGACCGCGCGGGCGCCTTCTCGCGCTACGTGGACACGCTCGTCTCCCGTTACCTGTCGTTGCTCCCCGAGGCTCGGCGTGCCGAAGCCGTGGCCTGGATGCACGAGGTGGATGGGCGTGGCGGCGCGTCCCGGAGTGCGTTCTGCCAGCAGGTGACGAAGGCGTTCCCATGCCTGGGCCTCACGCCAGACGCGCTCTGGGAGGACATGGCGTCGCGCCTGCCTCTGCTCGTCCAGGAGGACGCGGGCGTCTGTGATTGGGTGGCCTCCGTGGCCCGCTGCCGGCCGGTGGCGGTGGTGTCCAATGGCTCGGCGCGGGTGCAGCGCACGAAGCTGGCCCGCGCGGGGCTCGCGAAGGTGCTGCCGGATGTCTTCCTCTCCGGCGAGGTGGGCGCTTCGAAGCCGGATGCCCGCATCTTCGAGGCCGCGCTGGCCCACGTCGGACGTTCGCCGGAAGAGGTGCTGCACGTGGGGGACGACCCGGCGCGGGACGTCGTGGGCGCCGCGCGGCTGGGAATGGCCACTTGCTGGGTGTCTCACGGCCGCCCGTGGCCCTCCGCGCTGCCTCCGCCCATGTTCACGGTGGAGTGCATTCCATCGCGCATCGACGACATCGCCGGAGTGCTCACGCGATGGACATGAACGCCGTGGTCGGCACGCACGACCTGCTCTTCATCACCCTGGACACCCTGCGCTACGACGTCGCCGAGGCGCTCGCGGCCCAGGGGCGCACGCCAAACCTCTCCGCGCTGCTGCCCGGAGGCCGGTGGGAGCAGCGGCACTCTCCCGCGAGCTTCACGTACGCGGCGCACCACGCCTTCTTCGCGGGCTTCCTGCCCACGCCCGCGACGCCGGGGCTGCATCCCCGGTTGTTCTCGATGCGCTTCGAGGGTAGCGAGACGACGGCCTCGGACACCTGTGTGCTGGACGCGCCGGACCTCGTCACCGGACTGGCGGACCGCGGGTACCACACCGTCTGCATTGGTGGCGTGGGCTTCTTCAACAAGCGCAATCCGCTGGGCAACGTGCTCCCCGGATTCTTCAAGGAGAGCCACTGGAGCCCCGAGCTGGGCGTGACGGACCCTCGGTCCACCGAGTACCAGGTGACACTGGCCGTCCAGCGGCTGGAGGCGCTGCCGCGTGAGCAGCGCGTCTTCCTCTTCATCAACGTGTCGGCGCTCCACCAGCCGAACCGGCACTATGTGCCCGGCGCCATCCAGGACTCGCGCGAGTCGCACGCCGCGGCATTGGCGTACGTGGACTCGCAGCTCCCTCCGTTGTTCGCCGCCTTGCGGCGCCGGGGCCCCGCCTTCTGCATCGTCTGCTCGGACCATGGCACTACCTACGGCGAGGATGGCTTCACCGGCCATCGCCTGGCCCACCCCGTGGTGTGGACGGTGCCCTACGCTGAATTCCTGCTACCTCGAGAAACCGCACCATGACGCGTCTGGAGCAGATGCTCGAAGGGTCGCCCTACGTGGCGTACCTCTACGGCTACCCGCACAAGACGGCCTACCGGCCCTTCACGCCCGCGCTCCCGTTGGAGTCCGTCTGGGCGGAGGAGCGGCGCGACGCGCTGTTCCTCTACATCCACGTGCCCTTCTGCGAGATGCGCTGCGGCTTCTGCAATCTCTTCACCGCCGCCGGGCCCAAGCAGGATGTGGTGGACGGGTACCTGGGCGCGCTGGTGCGCGAGACGAAGCGGGTGAAGGAGGCGCTGGGGACGGCGAGCTTCGCCCGGGCCGCCATTGGCGGCGGCACGCCGACGCTGTTGGACGTGTCGGGGTTGAACACCGTGTTCGACATGGCCGAAGGCGTCATGGGCGCGGACATGAAGAACATCCCCGTGTCGGTGGAGGTGTCTCCGGAGACGGTGGACGCGCAGAAGCTCCAGGTGCTGCGCTCGCGCGGCACGGACCGGGTGAGCATGGGCATCCAGAGCTTCATCGAGGCGGAGGTGGCCGCGGTGAAGCGGCCCCAGAAGACGGCGCAGGTGGAGGCCGCGCTGGACCTCATCCGCTCCACGGGCTTCCCCACGCTGAACCTGGACCTCATCTACGGCATGGAGGGGCAGACGGAGGAGAGCTTCCTCTACTCGCTGCGCACGGCGCTCCGTTACTCGCCGGAGGAGATTTATCTCTACCCGCTCTACGTCCGGCCGCTGACCTTCCTGGGCAAGAAGGCGCGAGCGTGGGACGACCTGCGCCTCTCGCTGTATCGCGTGGGCCGCGACTTCCTCCTGTCGGAGGGCTACACGCAGGTCTCCATGCGGATGTTCCGTGCGCGCCATGCGCCGGACGCGGGCGGTCCGGTGTATCGCTGCCAGGAGGACGGCATGGTGGGGTTGGGCTGCGGGGCGCGCTCGTATACGGGCGGGGTGCATTACTCGTCTGAGTACGCGGTGGGCTCTCGCGAGGTGCGCTCCATCATCTCGTCGTACAGCGAGCGGACCGAGGCGTCGTTCGGCGAGGTGGGCTACGGCTTCCGCCTGGACTCCGAGGAGCGGCGGCGCCGTTACATGCTGTTGTCGCTGCTGGCGGATGGCGTGGACCTCGCCGTGTACCGGCAGCGCTTCTGCACCGACGCGCTGGAGGACTTCCCGGAGCTGGAGGAGTTGGAGGCGCACGGACTGGCGCGGAAGAACGGTGGCGTGGTGCAGCTCACCGCGGCGGGCGTGGAGCGCTCCGACATGATTGGCCCCTGGCTGCTCTCCGACCAGGTGCAGGCGATGATGAAGGAGTATGCTTGGCGATGAAGCTCACCGTGCTCTATCGAGGCCCGCTGTCGAGCTGCAACTACGGTTGCGAGTACTGCCCCTTCGGCAAGTGGAAGCACACCGACGAGGAGCTGGCCAAGGACCGCGCGGACCTGGAGCGCTTCGTCGCGTGGGTGGAGGCGCGTACGCAGGACACGGTGTCGGTGTTCTTCACGCCGTGGGGCGAGGCGCTCATCTGGCCCTGGTATCAAGAGGCGCTGGCCCGCCTGTCGCATCTGCCGCATGTGGAGCGACTGGCCATCCAGACGAACCTGTCGTGCAAGCTGGACTGGGTGGCTCAGGCGCGAGCGGACAAATTGGGCATCTGGGCCACGTACCACCCGGAGTGGACCAGGCGGCACCGCTTCGTGGCCCAGTGCGCGAAGCTGACCGAGTTGGGCGTGCGGCACAGCGTGGGCGTGGTGGGGTTTCTCCGCTTCACGGAAGAGGCGGAGGCCCTGCGTGCCGAGCTTCCCGCGGACACCTACCTGTGGATCAACGCGGTGAAGGACGGGCAGGAGGAGCCATACACGGCGGAAGACGTGGCGCGCTTCACGCGGTTGGACCCGCTCTTCCCGGTGAACAACACGCGCCACCCGAGCCTGGGCCGCGCGTGCCGAGGCGGGGAGTCCGTCATCTCCGTGGATGGAGAGGGCACGGCGCGGCGGTGTCACTTCATCGAGGAGGCGATTGGCAACATCTACGCGCCGGACTTCGACTCCGCGCTGAGACCCCGGCCGTGCGCGAAGCAGACCTGTGGGTGCCATATCGGGTACGTCCATCTGGAGTACCTGGAGTTGGACCGCGTCTTCGGCTCTGGAATCCTGGAGCGCGTCCCGGCCACGCCCTTGTGGAAGGCAGGCGTGGAGGGGGACGCGTGATTTTCCCAACGTCGCAGCGTCGGCTCAGGAATGAGCTGAATCGCAAGGACGGACGGATTGATGTGCGTTCGTTCTACTCGCTGAAGCGAGAGGGCTTCGACTTCCTGCTGGATATCATTGAGTGGCGAGATGGGACTCCGCGTCAGCTCTGGATCGCGTTGAACGTTGCGTGGGATAGGCGCGGGTGGGGATGGCCCGGTACATCATCCTCCTGCCGGCCCTGTGCGCACATGCATCCGCTTTCGTTTTAGCGGCCGCTCCCGAGGAAGCCTCGCGCCTGCGTCGTTCACGCTCGAGGGGTTGCTGCCGTGAACGGGCGGTCACCTCCGCGATGCGGAGGATGCACTTCTCCAAGTACTCCAGCGTTACGCCCCGGCTCATCATCGTATGAGACAGCAGCAAAGGGGCGCAGCGGGTCAATGCCAGCACCAGTGTGAGCCGCCCCATCGCCTGCTGTTGGCCCGACTCGCCTGCCTTCTGCCACGTCGACAGTTCCGGCAGGCGCGAGAGGGCCAATGCAATCACTTTGGCGTACACCAGCGAGAGCACCGCGTCAGGCCGCACCCACGGCAACGCGCAGGCGAGCGCCGCCCACCGCGATGACTTCGAAAACGCTGACGCTCGGCTCCGCAGGAATTGTCACCTGGACTGGTAGCGGGCGGACCGGTTCGGACTGAGCCGCCAAATGCTACCGGGGACGGTACACCCGTTACTGCAACGTGCCCAGCCTCACTCCTCGCTGCCTCGGGAACTCGTTCTGTGTCAATTCGCTGGCCCTGAGCGCTTCCACGCAGCGCGCCCACCTCGTTTTCTCCATCTGCGCCGACATGTCCAGAAGCGTCTGCTGTACTCCGCCACCTCGACAATCTCCCACGGCACGTCATTAGCTGGACGGGGGCAGCCCACCAGCCATATTTTCGGCTTCCGTGCTACACAGACTGTTGGTCCGTGCCTAGTAAGCCTCGCGCTGCCCCTCTTATTCCTTCAACAAGAGGAGGATTTCGGTTTCTTTGAGCTTCAGTTGCAGGGTTAGCTGTTCTTGCCGGTGCGAGTTTTTATTTGCAGGTGGTTTGGCTGAATTTTCGGCCGCAGTTTCCAGGCCGTTCCGTGATTGATGTTTCGCGCTGTATTGGACGGGATGGCTATGTGGGCTGGTGTTATATGAAGATCGTGTGAGTCTATGGACCAGGACGAACATATGTGCTCTGCGATCAGTGCTGTGACAGATGGCTTCAGTTCAGGGATGTCGCTAGTGTAGAACATGTTTCCGACGTAGTTGTTTGCATGTGTTTCCGGGAGGATCGGAGAGTTAATGTTTTTGCTTGAGATTTCTCTCAGTATTTCTTCGGAAATTGGCTCTGAAAAAAGGAGGCTTGTTGGATATAGGCTTGATAGTGTTATTTCGCGTTGGCTCTTGGCCCACGTGCAGAGTTCTGCAAGCGTTATCGTGTTTCCGTTGAGCCAAGCTATGGGGAGTCCATGAGGTTCGCCGCCAAGCCTTATTGCCATGTGGGCTACCGTTATAAGTTCCAGCGCATGTTGGGGGGCTCTTCCCTCCGCCGTCGCTTTAGTCCAAAGTATCGCCTGCTCTGAGGCCCAGTTGGTCAATGCGTGGCTGTCGGCGATTGTGTATGTGGAGTCGCGTCGCATTGTGTCGGTGTCGCATTGAAGGAACCCTGCCATGTGGGATAACGAGCCGCCGGATCGTAATCCTCCGATGGTCGCCAAGCCGCCTCCGCCATAGCAAAGGCATGCTCTTCCAGTTTGCGTTCCGTCTGAATTTGCTATTGGGCGGATGAACTGCGAAATCGCGTGTGAGTTGATGGTGTCTGTTCGCTCAAGAAGCTTTTTGATGGGGAGTTTTTTCCAGTCATTGGGCTTTATTGCGGTTTCGATGGGGCGTTCGTTTTCGCAAGTGCGGATCTCTATGTCGATGGAAGGCGCAATGCGTTGTGATAATTTTTTCAAAGAGAGTGGCTTTTTGGCTCGGGGGAATTCGTTGCCTTCCATTTCGAGTAGCTTGTTTAAGGTCGCTTCTTCTGAGAACCAAACGCGAATGCGTGTGCCGCCGTCATGGAGTTGTTCGTTCTTTGTTGCTTTTCGGAGGAGTGGTCTGGTGTGTAGGCCGTCGTTGAATTCAAGGACATTTGTTGATGCGCCTTCGATGTGAGAGCATGAGGTGACGCGAATGTGATCGCCCCACATAAAGACCGAGAAAAATCCGATTCCGAACTTTCCAGTCGGCTCAAAACGACGAGCGGCGAGTCCTGGTTGTTCTCGTCGCATGTCGTCAGACCACCAGAAGCTAGTTCCGAAATTTAGAAGGTAGCGTGTGAGCACCTTCTCCGACATGCCTATGCCAGTGTCCTCGAATTCGATCCAGTTGCCTTCTTCATCTCGGCCGAGACTGATGGTGAGGGCTCCCCAGTCGACTGGCCTGTTTTCGAGTATGCGCCTTGCGCGAATAGCATCGGCTCCGTTCTGGATTAATTCGCGGAATGGCACGGTTGGTTCATCACCGTAGAGATCGTAGCCACCTAATTTTTGAATTACTGCGGGGATGTTGGAAATGTGTACTTGGGTGTCAACTGGCGTCCAGCCGTCGGTTGGTATGTGTGATTTAGATAGGCGCGCTGCGTCTTCAACTCCTGACACACCTATGGCCGTGAGGCGTTGGCGGCCCGTTTCGGAGAGAAGTGAGTCGACGTTGTGTAGTTCACGGTCGATCATTTTTAGTGTTTCGAAACAGAGCCAGAATGCATTGATCTCGTTGGGGCTGAAGTGCTCTCCTGTGCTGTATGTGAGTCTGTTGTTTTGAAGTATTGGCTTGGATATCTTGCTCTGGAATGTCCAGTGGGCGTTTGACAATCCAGTGGGTGTCCTGAGTGCCATTAGAAACTTCGGCGCGCGTCTGCTGTCGATATGGGCCGCATCGGCTGCTCTGAGAATACAAGCCAGCTTAAGGGCGTCAATTGACCAGTCCGGAGGCGTGGATGTTGCGGCGCCTAGTCGTCGTCGATTGAATTTTGCTTCAACTTCGGAGATATCCCACCAGTGGGAGTAGGCGATTTCTCCAATTGTCTTTCCGAAGTGACTTCGGAGAGAAGAGTCTTCTATGAGGTAGTTTTTTTGGCTGTTGTTTCCTGTCCAGGAGATTAGTGCGAGTTTTTCTGCTTGCCTAGCGTGCAGGACTCTTAGTGCTTCCTCTGTTGCGCGCTGGGCAATGTGCGGTGGTGGGTTGTCGAAGTCGTATGTTTCGGGGGTGGAATTTTCTTCTCGTCTAAAAAAGACGGCGAAGGCATCTTTCCACTCGTGTGTTGATCGCAGTTCGAATTCTTTGTTGGGAAATGCTGCTAAGCCATTTCCCAGATCGTGGACTAGGAATGCTCCGCCTAGAACGAAGGCTTCGGCTGGATTTATTGGGTAGTCATCCCCGGTGATCAGGTCCGTCATCTCCCATAGGGCGTCAAGGTGTGTTATTCCGTGCTCGGTGAGAGATGGATATGCGAGTTTGATTTCTTCGGCAATGGTGCCTGCGCGTTCGCGGAATTGTTCGAAGGCAGTGCGCAGGTGGTCTCGTTCGTTGGCATGTTGGTCGTTTTGCTGTGGAGCAAGTGTGCGGAGCCAGGTTTTTGTTTTTCTGAAGTCTGTCATTGTGGTCGGTTTCGTGCCTTTGTTGGCTTTGTGAATGGTGCTGCGGTTGCCTCTATGGATTCTTGCGGAGGGCTTCTTGAATTTCCCACTCGTAGACGGTGAGCCCATCGCGGCGGAGGTTGGGGAGCAAATCGCCGAAGGCGTTGGCCTCCAGCACCCGGTGCCCGGTGAAGTGCTCCTCGTACATGAGGTCGATGCCAACATGCAGGCAGTCATGGGCCCGCGCTACCGTGCGGCAGCTCTGCATGGCATCCGCGAGCTCATTGGGGGGCACGGCCGCGTGGAAGTCGTCCAGGTCTCCCCGCCAGCCGCCCAGGTGCAGGTTGGTGATGGGCCGCATGCTCTGCCGCACCACCGTGAAGGCTGGCTCGCCTCGGACCATCAGCACCCGGCAGTCGAAGTAGTCGCCACCCAGCCGGGCCTTGGGAATCGAGCGCTCCACCTGCGAGCCCTCGCCCAGCAGATACGTGAGGATTTCATCCACCTGCGCTGGGGCCTCGACGCGGCGGACCTTCAGCGAGTTGTACCAGCCCGTCTTCGCCACTTCGATGGTGGTGGTCAGCGTGTCCGCCGAGCGCCCCCGCCGGTAGATGGCGAGGCACGACGCGGAGGAGCCACACGACACCTTCACGAACACCTCGCGGCAGTCCTCCTCCCGCATCCGTTCGCGGAGTGATTCCACGTCCGTGACACCGTCCAGCGGCTCGGGAACCGGCACGCCCAGGGCGGCGTAGCGGCGGGAGGTGATGCGCTTGTCGAAGAGGTCCGCGATGGCGGAGGGCTTCTGGAGGATGCGCCAGCGGGGATGCGCCGCGAAGATGGGCTCCAGCTCCGCCAGGACTCGCAGGAAGCCCAGGTGGTGCTGCCGGGGGCTGAGAATGCGGCCGCGGTCCACGGGCAGGCGGTCCACCTGCTCCGGCATCAGGACGGAGCAGCCCTGGCCCACGGCGTCCGCGTAGCCCCGCTTGAGCAGGGCCTTCTCCACGTCCCAGTTCTCGCCCGTGGAGTCGATGCGGACGAGCGCCTCCGAGTCTGGCAGGTCCGCCAGGAGGCCCGGCGCCGCCAGCAGCTCGCGCCAGGGCACGACGTGCGCGGAGGGAAGCCCCTGTCTAGCGAGGGCGTCCTGGAACAGCGTGACGCGCCGGTTCTCCGGGTTGCCGATGAGGATGAACGGAGGCGCGCCCATGAGGCCGGACTACTCGCTCACCGCGACGTATCGGCCGCCTTCGCCATCGTCGTAGATGTCGCGCTGGTTCCCCGCCGCCACGTCCGGACACAACGAGGCCAGCAGCTTCACGCCTTTGCGCGTGAGCTGGTTCTGCGACACATCCAGCTTCTTGAGGTGTTTGAACGCCGCCGCGTTCGCCGCCAGGACCTCCGCGTCGGTGTCCATCAGCGTGCCCCTCGACAAGTCCAGCGACTCCAACTGCTTCAGCACCTTGGCCTTCGGCAGCACGGTCGCGAGCTCGTCGGAGAAGGCCGCGTTGCACAGGCCCAGGTGCTTCAGGTTCGGCAGCCCCGTGGCGTCGAGGATGGGCTGGATGTCACTCGGGCGGAACCGTCCGCCGTACTCCTCGCTGCCGAACCAGACTTCCAACTGCTCCAGCTTCGGCCACTTCGCACTGGCGATGGACTGCACCGCGGGCCGAGGAAGGCCGCCTGACTCCATCGTGAAGCGCCGCAGCTCCGGCAGCTCCACCGGCCCCAGGCGCACCTCGCCGCCACGCAGCCTCAAGGTGGTGAGGTGGGGTAGGGCCTTGAGCAGGGGCGCGAGGTTCCCCAGCTTGACCCAGGAGATCTCCGACTCGTCCGGGAAGACGAAGTCACCGATGAACAGCCGCTGAAGCGTCTTCGGCGCCAGCCTGGTGACGACCTTGATGAGGTCGCCGTACTCGTTGTCACCGTCGTTGTCCGGCAGGCCGAGCGTCAGCTCCTGGAGGAACCGCGCGGAGGGACTGCGGAGCAGCATCGTCAGGGTTTCGACGACGTCGAAGTCGGCGTCCGAGTCGAACCCCGGCGCCGCGACGCGCGCGCCCCGGATGAAGCCCAGGTGCCACTCCAGCGTCAGGGCTTTCTCGCCGAGCATCGACGTGAGGCCCACGCCCAGCAGTGCTCCCTGGTGCTTCTTGTACAGGGCCGCGACCTTCCGCTTGAGGTGGGTGGCCTCCGCGCCCTGCGCCTGACGCTGCGCGTGCTGGAGGGCCATCAGCTCGCCGCGCGGGTCGCCCTGGCCCTGGAGCCAATCGGCGTAGACGAGGTAGCCGTCGTCTGACTCCGGAGCCTGGAGGATGGCGGCCTCCAGCTCCGGGTTCGTCTTGGACGCGGGCGCCGTGTCCTTCGGCTTGATGCGCGTGTAACCCTTCTTCGTCTTCTCCAGAACCTGCTTCTGGTACGCCTGCCGCGCTTCATACATCTGCTTGAACTTCTGGGTCTTCTCCTGGCCCTCCGCGCCGATGCGGCCCCAGCGGGTGGTGACGACGGTGTCCTTCCGTTCGATTTCCCAGAACTTGCTCGACGTGCCTTCGGTGTACTCGAAGCGCGGCATGGTGTGTCCCCCTGGAGTTCGCCGCGACGCTACTCGCCTACCGCGGAGTAGCGGTACTCCTCTTCGTAGTCGCGCTGGTTGCCCACGTTGGCCTGGGGAATCGCCTTGGGCAGCAGCGCCTGGCCTTCGTCCGTCAGCGTGTTCTCCGTGACGTCGAGCTGCTTGAGGTGGGCGAAGGCCGCCGCCTTGTCCGCCAAGGCGCGCGCGCCCTCGTCGGACAGGGTGCCCATGGAGATGTCCAGCGTCTCCAACTGCGGGAGCACCTTCGCGGTGGGCAGCGCCTGGGCGAGCGCGTCCGTGAACTCGGAGTTGCGCAGGCCCAGCTGCTTGAGGTTCGGCAGGCCCTTGCCGTCGAGGATGGGCTGGATGTCCTCCACGCCGCCCTCCGCGCCGTAGTTGTCGCTGCCGAACCACACCTCCAGGCGCTCCAGCTTCGGCCACTTCGCGTTGGCGATGGACTTGACGGCCGCCAGCGGCAGGCCGCCCGTCTCCACCGTGAACTCGCGCAGCTCGGGCAGGTCGATGGCGCCCAGCTCCAGCTCACCGCCGCGCAGCCGCAGCTTGCGCAGGTCGGGCAGCACCTTGAGCAGGGCGGAGATGTCGGTCAGGTGCGTCCAGGAAATCTCGGTGTCGTCCGGGTACTCGAAGTCACCGATGAAGAGCTCCTGAATCGTCTTCGAGCCCCCGGCCTCGACGAGCGCCTGGATGGTCTCACCGTATTCGTTCTCACCGTCGAAGCTCGCCATGCCGATGGTGAGGCTGCGGATGAAGCGCGCGGAGGGGTGCTTGAGCAGCGCCCCAGCCATCTCCGGGACGTTGAAGTCAGAGTCGTATTCCTTCTGGCCCACGCGCGCGGAGCGGATGAAGCCCAGGTGCCACTCCAGGGACAGCTCCTCCGACTTCACCCCGGCCGCCAGCTCGCCGAGCAGCAGCGTCTGGTACTTCTTGATGTGCGCGGTGGCCTTGCGCTTGAGGTCGCTGGCCTCCGTGCCGCTGGCCTGGGAGGCCGCGTGCTGGATGGCGATGAGCTCGCCGCGCGGGTCGCCCTGGCCCTGGAGCCAGTCGCTGTAGACGAGGTACGCGTCCACGTTGTCCGGGTCCTTGAGGATGGCGGCCTCGAGCTCCGGATTGGATGCAGGCTCCTCACCCCCACCGCCTTCGGAATCGTCACCGTCGCTCTTGTCGGCCAGGACGTAGCCCTTCTTCTCCTTCTCGCGGACGAGCTTGTCGTGCTCCTTCTGGGCCTCGGCGGGAGAGCCGAAGGTCTGGGTCTTCTCCTGGCCGTCGGTGCCGATGCGGCCCCACCGCGCGGTGAAGCTGTTGCCGGAGAGGTTGATTTCCCAGAACTTGCTGGAGCTGCCTTCCTTGAACTCGTACCGCGGCATGGCCCGTCCTTCGTCCGTTGCGCCGGGTGGGGCGCGTTGTGAGACGGACGCTAGAGAAGCCCTTGCGCAAGCTCAAGCGTTACGCCGACCCATGCCTCCCAATGCGCGCTGCCGAGGGCGGCGCCCAGCGGCGCTTCCGACTTTCGAGAATCCAGGTCTTCTCGCTTGTCTCGGATGGTCCGCACACGGGGGGAGGGGCCGCTGAGGTCGAGCACGTGCCGCTCGACGCGGGAGGCGCCGGGATGAAACACCTTCTCGACTTGACTACTTGCGTCGAGCAGCACCAGGTCCACCCGCGCGCGCTTCGCACGCGCTTCCGAATCCGTCAGGACGTCGTCGAGCGTGGCGGCGGTGAGGACCTCCGCCGTGCCACGGGCGCGCCACTCGCGCAGCAGCAGCTCGCAGAGGCCGCGTTCAGCCTCCAGGGGCGCCGAGCCGTCATGGGCGTGCAGGAAGACGGCGCGGAAGTGGAGTTCCTCGCTGCCCAGCCAGAGGGAGAGCCGCCGCACGAGGCAGAGCAGCAGGCCCATCGACACCACGACGCGCTGCCAGCGGACCCCCGCGTCCTTCACGCGCGCATCCACGAGGTCCGGCGGCAGGACGAAGGTGATGACGCGCCGGCGGCGAACGGAGATGCTCTCGTCGCGCGTGTAGTAGAGGAGTTCGCCCTCCACATAGCGCACGTCGAAGAGGTCGAGGTTGGGTTCGTCCTCCATGTAGACCAGCTCGGAGGTGACGAGGTTCTCCAGGCTGCCCACGTTGGACACGGAGGAGAATCCACCTTGTGGGAAGGCGGCCTCGTCCTCCAACGCCATGGGGAGCGGTGCGGTGCTCACCGGACGGGCGCGGAGCTTGGGCGGCAGGGTTCGCGACAGGGCCTCGGCCGCCTCCACTGCCTGCTCCAAGGCCATCCGCTGCGCCTTGCCCTGGAGGTGTTCCAGGTTCTCCAGCGTGAAGGACTCCGCGTCGCCGAGCAGGGCATGGGCGCGCCGGGCCGCGCTCGCCAGGGCTTCGTAGCCTTCCGTGAGCCGTTCCAACGCGGCGCTGGTTCCTGATTCGCGCAGGGCCGTGTAGCCCGCCTGGAGCAGCTCCGTGGGCGGACGCTCCAGGACGCGCCGGGCCAGGGCGGGGCTCACCGGGCTTCCCGCGTTGAAGCCCATTCGGGTCAGGACGCGCGCGACGAGGAAGGCGACACCTCGCGGCCGGAGCGTTTCGGGCAACCGTGCGAGGGCGGCGGAGACCGCCTCCAGGTGGGGCTCCGCGGCCAGGCGCGCCAGCACGTGGTCGTCATACGCGCGCACCGCCGCGCGCAGCCGAGGCTGGGTATCGGGAACGGGCGCGGAGGGCGCGAGCGGAACGCCCGCGATGAGCCGGCCGAGGTCCGCGATGAAGGCGGGTGGGGGCAGGGCAGGCGACTCCGCGAGCGTGGCGAGGAGCCACGGCACGGCCGAGGGCAACGCGTCGGCCGTGAGGTCCTCGTGCCGAATCAGGCACAGCCCCGCGCACAGCCAGCGCTCCGTGTCCTGAGGGCTTCTCAGCTCCGTGCTCATCCGCGACTCACGAGAGGCCCAGCAGCCGGGGCACCTTCTCCTCCAGCAGGTCGACTTCTTCCCGCGTCTCGCCCAGGTACGAGAGGAGCTGGAGGTCCTGCCGCTCCACCGCGCCGCCGTGGAAGATCCACGCCCGCGTCCGGAGCAGGCGGTAGAGCTTCACCAGCTTGCGGTCGCTGATGAACACGCCGTCCTCGCGCGTCAGCGTCTGCACCACGCGGCGGAACTCTCGCAGCAGGTCGTCACGGAAGAACAGGTCGCGGTCGCGCAGCTCGCGGCCGTCCGGGCCCGTCTCGCGCTTGCCCATCATCAGCGTGAGGTATCGGTGGGCCTTGAGCACGTCGTCCAGCGTGGCGTGTCCTTCCGCCCAGGGCTTCTGGTTCATCTCCCGGTGCGTCTGCGAATCCAGGCCGGAGTCCAGCAGCTCCAGGAAGTAGCGGTCCTGCACCGGACGGCACGCGGCCTTGAGGCAGAAGCGGTCCTTGAGCGCGCCCAGCTCGGCGTGTTCGGGCAGCTCGTTGGTGGCGGCGAAGAGCACCTTCAGCTTCACCGGTTGCGGCGCGCCGTCCTGGTAGAACTTGCGCTCGTTGATGACGGTGAGCAGCGCGTTGAGGATGGCGGAGCTGGCCTTGAAGACCTCATCGAGGAAGACGAGCCGTGCGGTGGGCAGCTTGCCGCCTTCGCGCCGGATGTAGCGGCCCTGGCGCAGCAGGTTGATGTCGATGGGGCCCAGCACCTCCGACGGCTCGGTGAAGCGCGTCAGGAGGTACTCGAAGTAATCCTCGTTGGGGATGCGCAGCGCGTCCCGGAACTTGAGGACCAGGTCCGACTTGGCCGTGCCTGGTGGGCCCACCAGCAGCAGCGGTTCCTGCGCCACCGCCGCCACCGTCATCAGGTCCACCAGCGTCTGCTTGCCCACGAAGTGACGGCCCAGCGCCAGGCGGAAGCGGTTGAGGCGCTCGCGAAGGCCGTGGGCCTCGCTCGAGAGCGCGTCGAGCGTCAGCTCGGAGATGGCGGGAAGACTGCTCATGTGCGCTCCTCCAGCTCCCGATGGATGCGCCGTCGCACCAGGAATTCGTCTTCGTCGAGCCAGCTTCGTGCGCGCTCTCCGGTGCCTTGCGCCACCTCCACGTGGCCCTGCACCAGTGCGTCCGCCAGCTCCACCACGGAGAGGCAGAAGTGGCTGTTGGTGTTGTAGCTGTCCGTGATGATTGGCAGCCCTTCCGAGATGCGCGCCAGCCCCGGAAGCGCCAGCTCCACGGGGGCATGTGCCAGTGCGCTCGCGAGGCTGCGCATCAGCGCCAGCCGCTCAGGGAGTCCGCCCTTCGCCGCGCCCAGTGACTCGAAGGCGGCGTCGAACACGTCGACGGCCTCGGCCGTGCGCCCCTGCATGGACAGGCCCGCCGCGACGCCGAGCCGCGCCGTCAGCGGTGTCTTGGGCCCCGTCAGGCGTTCTTGCGCCGCGTCCACCAGCTCGGCGGCTTCGCGAGACAGGCCGACCCGGCGCAGGCCGCGCAGGCTCACCCCCAGGATGCCCTGACCCCATGCGGGCGACGTGGGAGCCAGCGCCGTGAGCACCTTGCGCAGCCGAGCCGCCAGCGTCATCGCGTGGTCCGCGCGGCCGAAGAGGGCCGCCAGCGTCAGGGCATCCCCCAGCATCACGGCCTGGGCTTCACCGGGAAGCGCCTCCATCGATGAGACGAGCCGGTTCAGGAGTGGAAGCGCACGCGCCGGCGCGACGCGGGGCAGCGTGTCCAGCAGTCCTCCGATGAGCCGCTGCCGTTCCTCGGCGGGCAGCGTCGCATCGGTGGCCCGACCCGTCAGTGCCTCCACTTGCGCCGCCACCTGCGCCGGGTCCTTCAAGTCGCGGAGGGAGGCGAACTCCTCTCCGCGCAAGTCCCTCGCACCGCGCCCGAAGGCCCTCGCGGGGTCGAGCCGCTCGCTGGGCTCCAACAGCGCTGAGGCCTGCCGCAGCCGATCCACCTTGTACCGCTGGAAGGTCCCCAGGGCATTCAGTTCGGCGGCGATGTCGGAGGGCAGCGGTGTCTCGGGCGGCTGGCCCTCCAGGGACTGGGCCACGCGCGCGCCGTACGCTCGGGAAAGGAAGCCGTGGATGGCTTCCTTCGCATCGACTGCCTCCGCCGCCGCGGACGCCAGGGTGCGGGCACGGTCCGCCTGCCCGAGCCGCGCGAGTCCCACGGCGAAGACATAGCGGACATAGGCCAGCGTGAGGGCGGGCGCCGCTTCGATGGACGAGCGGCGGCGGGGCGTGTGCTCGAACCGCTCCAGCAAGGCTTCGAGCTGGGCCAGCACCCGGGGCGCATGGGCCGAATCGGTGCCACCTCGCAGGAAGCGTGGCACGTCTCTCGCAAGGGAAAGGCCTCGCTGAAGCAGCTCCAGCAGCCGGTCGCCCGCTCGCGCAAGTCCGAGCGCATCGCCACCCGCCAGCGTGTCGAGCGCCGTCCGCGTGAGCCAGAGCGCCCGGACGTCGAGCTCCGCGTCGTGCCTGTCCAACCACCGCTGAAGTGCCGCCACATCGACAGGCGCGGGCGCACCTGGGACGCACACCGCGCGCACCAGGCTGCTGGCGACGCCGCGCACGTCATCGCCCGTGGGCGCGGGTGACGCCATCCGTTCGGCAGGGGAGGCGCCTCCTTCGTTTTCTGAATCGGACCAGCGCCGAGCAAGCTCGGTGGCCTCGGCGTCGGACGCGGACCACAGCGCGCGCGTCCAGCACAGGCTCGCGTCGCGCTTGCGGCCCAGCCGTCCGTTCAGCTCCGCCATGCGAGTCCAGAGCTCTTGCCGCTGCGGCGAATCGGCGGGCACCTCCAGGGCCAGGAACGCCTTCTCCAGAGAACTCAGCTCCTCTTCCACCGCGCTGGATTGCGCGGGCGTGAGCGGCGCCAGGCGGACGCCGGTGGGCACGGGTTGGGCGACGCGGACCGCGACAATGGGGGGCGGGCTCGCGGGCGTCACGGGGGGCGCCGGCACTTCACGGCGGCTACGGCGCGCGCCTCGCGGGCTCCGGTCGTCGTCTTCGTCCGGTTGCATCGCGCGGGCCGCGCTCTGCCATTCACCCTCCGCGGCCTCGAAGGCGGCGAAGTCGAAGCTGGCGCTCCGGACCCACGGCATGAGTGCGTCGGCGTCGGCATCCACGACGTAGTCCACCCATGTGTCGAGCGGCTGGAACGCGGATTCCGGCAGCCGTTCCGCGCGGAAGCCTCCACCCCCGGTGGGGTGGAGCCACGTCACGGTATCGGCCTGGGGCACGAGCAGCGCGCGCAGGCGGTCCCTTCGCACGGGGGGCTCCAGCAGTCCGTCACACGGCAGGTAGAGGTCCGCGAGCTGAGGTAGCGGCGCGTACGCCATGCCCGACAGGCCCAGCTCCGGGGGCCGCTCCCGGCCCGCTCGGGCACGGAGCACGATGCACGGCGCCTCCGGTGGCCCCGTGACGGCGAAGCGAAGTTGCGCGAGCAGCGGCTCTGGCACCGTGTGGACCAGGGACTCCACCTGGGCGAGCGCATTCTCGCGCAGCACCCAGAGGCTCGCGGGTTCCGTACGTGCGGCTCGCGTGAGGCGCAGCGGCACCGTCAGCCGGCCCGGGGTGGGCGCGGGCGTCCAGTCCTCGCCCGGGGCTGGGAGCCGCAGGTCGGTGTGTTGGTACAGGTCCGTCCACGGGCCGTCCGGCGCGGTCAGCCAGGGGCCTTCGCCGCGGACGAGCAGCAACGTCCCCGCGGGCGCTTGCAGCGTGCGCGCGAGTGGATGCGTGTAGCCCACCTCGACCCAGACGGAGTGTTGCCCTGGGACAGCGGGAACGAAGGCGCGCAGCGGACCCGAGGCGTCCAGCGCGCTGGTGAGGGTGAAGTAGGGCGGCGCCATCGCGCGCAGCAAGGCGCGCTGTCCGCTTCCCCCCGAGGCTTGGGCGAAGCACACCTCCTGCCGGTCGCACCCCAGGCGCAGCATCTCGCCCGCCAAGGGGAGGAGTGCATCGGCGCTCGGGGGCAGGAACAGCACCGGGCCGGTCGGTGCGCTCTCCAGCGGCACGCGCCGCGCCGTCACCAGCTCCGCCCAGCAGAGGACCGGTGTGGCCTCCTTCGCGCGGCTCCGCGTCGCCTGCACGCCGAGGGACGCGAGGTGCGCGAGCACCTCCTTCGCGGGCATCACCTCCGGCAGGACGTGAAGCGCGCCGTCGGGCGTCCGATGAAAGCGGGCGGGTGCGGCCTGGACTTCGGCGGGGACGAGTCCGGAGGTCAGCGCCAGGTGGAGCGCCTCCTCACTGGTGAAGACGAGCATGGACATCAGGCCTTCTGGCCGACCTTTTCGGAGGCATCCTCGGCGGTGGAGGTGGGCTCGGCCGCCTTGCCCGACGGCGTGTCGCGCTGGACGATGACGCGGCCCAGTTCGGAGGCTTTCAGCGTGCCACCCTGGATGAGCGAGTCCACGAGCCGCCGGTGCTCGTCCTCGTGCTCCATGGGCAGCGCGTCCGCGTCGCTCTCGTACTGGATGATGACGTCCTTGCGGCCCGTCGCCGGGTCCACCTGGAGACGGAGGATGAGGCTAGCCAAGCGCGGGCTCCTTCTTCGGCGCCACGGGCGCGGGCACCAGATGGGTGAAGGCCTCGCGGTCCAACACCTTGCGTTCGATGAGCAAATCTCTCAGGGCCACGACCCGCTCCTTCTCGCGCTGGAGGATATCGCGGGCCCGGGCCCGTTGGACGGCCAGGACTTCCTGTATCGCGGCCTCCAGCGTGCTTCGCGTCGCGTCGGACAGGGCATGCCGGTCCCCCTGCCGTCCCGGTGCATCAAAGCGCCGCACGGGCACGCCGTCTCCGCCCATGCCCAGGTCCTCCACCAGCTCGCGCGCAATCTCCGTGGCACGCTCCAGGTCGTGTGCGCTGCCCAGGGAGAGGTCATCCAGGAGCAGCGCCTCCGCCTCCCGGCCGCCGAAGAGCATGCAGATGCTGTCCAGCAACTGGCCTCGCGTGACGACGTACCGGTGCGCGGGGTCCGCGTACTGCACGTGCCCCAGCGAGCCCGCCAGGTCACCCCGGATGCTGATGCGGTCGATGGCGGGCGCGTGCTCACAGAAGAGCGCGCACACCGCGTGCCCCGCCTCGTGTGTGGCCACGACGCGCTCCTCCATGGGCGTGAGCTCCGGCCGGTCCAGGAACTCCGTGAGGGCGCGCTCCACGTCCACCGCCTCGGTGGGGCCCTGGGCGCCATCGCGCAACCGCCGACGTGCGAGTGCCCGGCACAGGGCCTGGATGTGGTCGCCGGAGAAGCGCGTGCCGGTTCCTTCCACCCGGTCGCCCGTGCGCTTCACCGCGTAGTCCAGCGCGCGCTCCGTCATCTCCAGGCCCAGCTTCTGGTTGTAGATGGACAGGATGGCGCGCCGGTCCGCGCTGTTGGGGTAGGGGATGCAGAGCTGGAACTCGAAGCGGCCCGGGCGCAGCAGCGCGGGGTCCAGGGACTCCACGAAGTTGGTAGTGCCCACCACGAAGACCAGCTCCTCTTTGCGGAAGCCGTCCATCTCCGTGAGGAGCTGGTTCACCATGGAGTGCTCCACGCCCGAGCCCGTGTACGTGCCACGCGCCGACGCGAAGGAGTCCAATTCGTCGAAGACGATGATGCTGGGCGCCGCCTGCCGCGCGCGGACGAAAATCTGCCGGAGGTTCTCCTCGCTCTCGCCCACCCAGCGGCTCTTGAGCTCGGGGCCACTCACCACCTGGACGGCCGCGCCCAGCGACGAGGCCATGGCCTTGGCGAAGAGCGTCTTGCCGGTGCCGGGAGGGCCCCAGAAAATCATCCCGCGCGGCAACAGCGCCTCCACGCGCTTCACCGCCTCCGGGTCGCTCAGCGTGTCCTTGTGCGCCAGGACGTCCAGAATCTCCTGCTGGAGCCGCTGCTTCACCTTGGCGTAGCCGCCGATGTCCGCGTGCAGCTCCAGCTCCGGCACGCTGAGCGAACCGGTGAGCGTGGCCGAGCGCAGTTGCGCATACGCGGGCTTCGGGTTGGCGGGGTAGTCCTCGCCGGTGATGGCGCCCAGCAGGCGACGCAGCCGCACGGCGTTGACGCCGGAGACGTGCTTGTAGAGCGCGTAGGGCTGCAGGCCCCTTCCGAACTTGCGGCACTCGCGCTGGGTGATGAGGTAGCGCAGCCGGTCGCGCCCCACGCCGAGGATGCTCTCCTTGTGGGGGAAGAGGTTCTCGATGACGCGCGGCACGGGGAAGGACGGGTCCTTGAACCCGACCCAGACCATCTCCGGGTTTTCGTACAGCAGGGGGATGACCTCGCGCGCCTCGCTGGTGAGCCCGCCGCTGCTGGTGGTGAGCAGGTCCAGGTGAGGCAGCACGACGATGCGCTCGCGCACCGCGCCACGCACCGCGTCCCGAAGTTGCGCGATGAGCGTGGCCATCATGCTGGGCGCGGGCATTCCCGGTGGAGGCTCCTGCGCGGTGCGGCCGTCCAGGTAGAGGAACTGCTTGCCGTCCTTCTTCAGCCTGTCTCGCAGGCACTTGTAGAAGTAGGGCGTCAGCTCCTTGTCCGCCTCCACCATGACGGGCAGCCCGCGCAGCAGCGCCTCGCAGACACGGTTCAGCTCGGCGGGGTAGGCGGCCTCGACGGCGGCGAAGGGCGACAGCTCCGTGGGCAGTGACTCCTCGGGGATGCGCTGACTCATACGCGCACCTTGATGGTGAGTGAGCCCGTCGCCGCGTCCTCGTGGACCTCCTCGATGGTGCCGAGCTGCCCGGCGCGCACCTTGAGCGCCTCCGCCGTCACCTTGTTGGAGATGGAGTCCAGCTCCGACTTGAGGTCTTTCAGCCGGCCTTCGAGCTTCTGGGTGACCTGCTGTCGCAGCGTGTCCGTGGCGGCGTCCGCCGCGTCCTCCAGCCGCGCGCGCGCCAGGTCCTGGGCCCGCAGCTTCGCCTGCTCCACCTCGTGAGGGCTCTCCACGGCCAGCTCGCCACGCGCCTTCAGCTCCACCTCCTGCTCGCCGCTGAGGGTGACGCTGACGTCACCGGTGGTGACGTCGATGGCGATGCGGACACCATCCGCCTCGGTGCGCAGGGCCACGTCGCCCTCTTGCGTGAAGCCCCGGTTCGCCAGCTCGGCCGCGAGCAGCCCGGCCAGTTCCTCGCGCGACAGGAGGGGGAGCAATTCCAGCTTGGAGCAGAGGCCGTCCTCGGCCTGGACCACGCGGTTGAGGGACTCGGAGACGGAGACTCGGTAGGCGCGGCTCATGAAGCGCTCCCGGCGGAGGAAGGTGGAGGTGTGGCGGAGGCGCCGTTGGCGCTGGTGAGGGCGGTGGCCAACTGCCGGGCGTGGTCCTCGGCGCGGCGGAAGCCTGCTTCACCGAAGGCGTTCCATTCAGACAGCAGGTGCTGGGCGGCGTCGTAGTCGTCGTCGAAGAAACGCACGGCGCGGTGCTCCGCGTCCCAGCGCGACATCCGTCCCAGCGCGCGCAGGAAGGCGGCGGCGGCACGAGCCGCCGCGGCCCGCGAGGACAACGTCGTCGAGGAAGACAGCCCCTCCACCCAGCGCGTGGCGGGCTGCTCCAGCAACGGGCGCGCCGCTTCGAGGAGGAAGCCCGCGAGGTCCCTTCGGCCCGCGCCATCCACCGCGTCGAGGAACGCGGCGAGCACGGCCTCCTGCGCGGTGCCCAGGGCCAGGGCCTCCTCGGGAGACGCGATGTGACGCTTGGACTCCTCCAACCCACGCCAACGCAGCACGAGCTCCAGCCGCAGCGCCTCCAGCAGCCACGCGCCGTCCGCCAGCAGTGGCGCGAAGGCGGTGGCATCGAACTCCGGACGGTGCGTCCCGAACTGCTCCGGGAAGCCCAGCCAGCAGAGGGCGGAGCGGCGGAAGAGGTGCTGTGCGCCCAGGGCCGGCGCACAGGGGGTGCCCGCCACCAGACGGCAGCAGAGAAAGAGGATGAGTTCGTCGGCGAGCGTGGGGGTTCCGTCCACCTCCAGCGGCATGGCTCCGTGTTTCGTCAGGGGCTGTTCCAGAAGCCACTTCAGGACGTGGAAGGTGAGGGGGGAGAAGCGCAGGAGGGGCGGAGCATGCCGCTCCCAGAGCCGGCCGGTGCGTGCCTGCCCGTCGCGCACCGTGAGTTGCTGGCGCCAGCCGCCGCATCGGGCGAGCGCCATCACGCTGCCCTTGGCGAGCGTGTCCCGCAGTACCTGCATCGCGCCGGGACTGAGCTTCGCTGGGACGGCGTGCCGGTTGCGGAGCAGGTCCTCCACGGGGGCGTACTGCCCCAGGCCGACGATGGCGCGGGCGAGCGTGAGCAGTTCGAGCTCGGACGGAGCGACGCGAATCATGGACGGAGCCGGTCGGCGAGCGCGGGCCAGCCGTTGATGACGAGCTTGCCGCCGACGAAGTGCACCTCCGCCGTGTTCGGGGCGGTGAAGCACGCGTCGTGCGGAGCGTAGCGGCCGGTGAGGAAGTGCATCACCTGGTTGCGCGAGCCAATCCACCGCCGCGCCGTCTCCGGCTGGTCCTTCTCGAAGCGGCCGTCCACCAGCAGGTCCACCGTCGCGAGGAGCCGGTCCACGTCGTCTCGCGCCTGGGCCCGCAGCTCCGCGAGCGTGTGGCCGGTGAAGACCATGATGCTCAGCCCGGCGGCGCGGACGCGCTCGCACAGCGCGGCGGCGGGACCGGGCTGGGAGAAGGGCTCGCCGCCCAGCAGGGTGAGTCCCTCGATACCGGGCGTGGCCAGGATTGCCTGGGCCAGTGCCTCCACCGTTTCCACGGTGCCGCGCTCGGTCGCGAACATCTCCGGGTTGCAGCACCCCGGGCAGCGCAGGGGGCAGCCCTGGACCCAGAGGGCGTAGCGCACACCGGGGCCCTCCGCTTCCGTGCGGGGGACTCGCTGGGCAATCCGGAGCGTCGGGCCGGAGCTGGGGGTGCCTGCGGCGATGGCCATGAAGACGGCTCCAGCATGCCAGCAGCGGCGGCGCAGGGGGAGCGCGAGGACGTGTCTCATGCCGCGAGACGGGCTCGTTTGCTTGTTGATACCTTCCGCCGCCCGGTCGTTCATGACCTGTACCTACATCCAGGTCGAGTGATGGCTGGCGAATCTTCTCGCGTCGCAAATTGTCAACGCCGCTTCATCCCTCAAGTAGACTGTGGTGGTCATGACGCGGCCTGTGTCCGCCTACGCCCCTCGAAGCGAACGCAAGCCGTTGTACGTGAAGGTGGTGACGCAGCCCGCGCTCCATGGGTGCTGGGCCGTCAACATCAGTGAGACGGGCATCGGGCTCATCGCCACGCCGCACACGCCGTCCGAAGGGCCGCGTGAGGGCGAGGACGTGGAGCTGTCGTTCTCCCTTCCGGACTCCGGTGAGCACATCCGCGTGCGCGGCGTGGTGCGCTGGCGTCACGACGCGTCCGGCGCGGTGGCGGCCATGGGCGTGAGCTTCCGCGCCTTCGAGGAAGCGGACGGCGTGAAGCTGGCGCGCTACCTCGCCTCGTCGCACCTCCAGGTGGTGGTGGCCTTCGCCACGGAGCAGGAGGCGCGCGCGGTGACGGCCGCGCTGGACGGGGTGGCCAAGCTCCACTTCGCCGCCAGCCCGTCGGACGCCCACGCGCTGGTGACGCGCGGGGACGCGGCGTGCCTGGTGGTGTGCGGTCAGGACGAGGAGCAGGCCCTGGCCCTGGTGGAGTCCCTGGCCGCCCGCCGCGCGGATGCGGACCCTTCCGGCGCGGGGCCGCCCAGTGACCTGGCATCGCGAATCGTCTACTGCGCGCCGGCCGCGCCGGAGCGGCTGGTGGCCCTCTTCAACGCCGGGCGCATCTTCCGCGCGCTCGGGCCTTCACCCACGCGGGAGGCCCTGCACCAGGCGGTGCTTCAAGCGGGGCGCGAGCACGGCGTGCGCACCGAGCAGTGGCGCATGGCGCTGGAGCTGGAGCGCAGCTTGCTGCGCGAGCGCGCCCTGTCGCAGAAGCTGCCGCCGGCCCCCGGTGGGCGCGGCGGGGACGAGGTGGGCTTCCGCAGCGCCGCCATGCAGCGGGTGATGGAGCTGGTGCGCCTGGTGGCGCCCCACCGCGTGGCCGTGCTGCTCCAGGGCGAGACGGGCACGGGCAAGGAGGTGCTGGCGCGCATCCTCCACCGGCTGAGTGGCCGGGGGGATGTGCCGCTCGTGGTGCAGGACTGCGGCGCGCTGTCGGAGACGCTGCTGGAGAGCGAGCTCTTCGGCCACGTGAAGGGCTCCTTCACGGGCGCGGTGGCGGACCACCCCGGGCTCTTCGTGCTCGCCAACGGCGGCACCATCTTCCTGGACGAAATCGAGAACACCACCGCCAACCTCCAGGCCAAGCTCCTCCGCGTGCTGGAGACGGGAGACGTGCGTCCGGTGGGCGGCACCCAGGTGCGCCACGTGGACGTGCGCGTGGTGGCCGCCAGCAACAAGGACATGGGCGAGGAAGTGCGCGCCGGCCGCTTCCGCGCGGACCTCTTCTACCGGCTCAACAGCTTCACCGTGGACATTCCCCCGCTGCGGGACAGGCCGGAGGACGTTCCGGAGCTGGCGCTCTACTTCCTGGAGCTGTTCAACCGCACCTTGCGCCGCTCAGCCAGCGGCATCGCGCCGGACGCGGTGGACGCGCTGCGGGCCTACGCCTGGCCGGGCAACGTGCGCGAGCTGCGCAACGTCATGGAGCGCTCGGTGCTGCTCTCCCGCCCGGGCGAGGTGGTGTCGCGGCGGCTGCTGCCGCCGGTGCTGGGCTCCACCCTGGCCCTGCGCAACGAGCCGGGTGGGGATGGCTCGCTGCGCGCGCGGCTGGATCGCGTGGAGCGGGAGTTCATCCGCGAGGCCCTGGAGCGCCACGGCGGGGTGCTGCGGCGCGCGGCCGTGGCGCTGGGGATGGACCCGGTGACGCTGGGCCGGCGGGTCCGGCGCCACGGCTTGTGGAAGGGAGACACCTAGCACTTGCGCCTCAGTGGGCGCGAATCCACTGGAGCATGGGCTTCCAGACGCGCACGCGCGCGTCGTCCGCCAGGAACAGGTCCGCGTGCCCGTAGTCCAGGGCGCGCGCGGTTTCCGGCAGCGTGCTGATGTTGAGCAGGGTGACGTCCCGGCTGCCCAGCAGCGTGACGCTGTGCTCGCCGTAGCGGCCCACGCCGCCCGCGGCGCCCACGTACAGAACCGGCACCTTCACGTCACGCAGGCGGTCGCCGTAGGGCACGTGCTTCCCGCAGGCCCACGCCTCCGTCTCCACCACCTCGTTGATGCTCTGGTACGGGGCGGCGCGCTGGCCGAACTCGAAGAGGTAGCCCTCGTGGGTGAAGGCCAGCCGCTCCGGCAGGCCCAGGGTGTCCGGGGTGCTGCCCATCAGGTGGTAGGCCGGGACAACCGGCTGCAACGGCGCGAAGAGCACGCTCGTCGCGCCCGCCGCGACCAGGGCCAGCTTGCGGTTCGAGGGCCGGCCCGTGCCCGGCCCGAAGATGTCGTCCTGCACCAGCGGCGACGGCGCGGCCGGCTGCACCGCGGCGAGCTGGCCAATGGCCTGCAGCATGATGCCCGGCGCCGGCCCGAGCAGGCCCCCCTCCAGTTGGCCCTCCTGGCGGGCATTGCTCAGCGCCTCATAGCGCTCACACGCCCACGCCTGCTGCTGCGCGTCCTCTGGAGAGAAGCGCACCGCCATGTCCATGGGGATGAAGCCGTCCACCAGGCGCAGCGCGCGCGGCAGCCGGGCCTCGCGGTTGAGGTACGCGTAGCCCACCACCGCGCCCCGGCTCCAGCCCAGCAGGTGCATGGTGCCCATGAAGTTGCCGCCCGCCAGCCGCAGCAGTTTCGCCACCCCCAGCGCCACGCCCACGTCGGCCGCATGCGTTTCCAGCGTCCAGTTCTTCATGAAGCGAAAATCCTGCGTGTCCTGCGGCACGCCTGCCCACCGCAGGTCGATGCCCCACACGTCCACGCCCTCCTTCGCCAGGTACGCGGCGATGGACTGCTCCGGCGGAACGAATGCGGAGCCGATGCTGGAGAGGAACGCGGCCTCGAATCCCCACCCGTCGCCGTGCACCATGAACACCGCGCGCGTCGCACGCGCCGGCCGCCACGCCCGGTCCTCCCGCACCACCCGGTGCAGGGTGATGACGTCCTGCTGCGACGGCCCCACCTGCAGGCGGTGGCGGTAGTGGGCCACGTCGCCGAACAGCGCCACCCGCTCACTGCCTCCCAGATTGCTGGAACCGAGGAGCGCGGCGCTGACCGGCGCGCCTTCCGCCAGCGCCACGCCCTGGAGTGCCGCGGCCCGTGAGACAGCGTGTCGCATGTCATCAGAAGGAGCCCCTTCGGCGGTTCGAGCCAACGACAGACATGCCAACGAGACGCAGAGGAAGAACACGGAACGCATACAGACCTCGGATCGGCTGAAGAGGTTCGGGGGAGTCGAGTTACGCCGGCCCATGACGCCCCTGACGTGTCGCCCCCCCGAGCAGAATTCACGCCAATCATTAAACCCCTGTAACTCCTGGAGTGTTATCCAGACAGGGACTTCATGGGTGAATGCCACTGTGGATCGAACCTCTGACATCCCCTGCCAGGTGGGGTACTTCGGCGCGTGCTTCATCGCTGAAGCCCGCGCATCACCGGTGCGGCTTCCGGGGCGTCACGAGGAACCCAGCAGGGATTGAGAGGCGTGGGTGACGAGCGCGCGCAAATGACCACAGGCGACCAGAACGGGCAAGAACCGATTAGCTCTCCAGTACGGGTGGACTGACGGGGTCCGAACGGCACCAGGTGACGTGGGAGGGGTGCTGAACACACGCGCCCGTGGGGCTCTCGCCACCCTCCTGGGTGGGGGGCACATGGAAGCCAGACTTCAACGTGAGGCGGCCCATGTTCGAGCAGCGGTTCCAGCGCAATCTGGGCGTGGTGGATGCGGAGACGCTGGACAAACTGTCACGCACGCATGTGTTGGTGGCGGGCGTGGGCGGCGCGGGTGGCCAGTGCGCGGTGGACCTGGCGCGGCTGGGGTTCGGCGGCGTGACGCTGGCGGACTTCGACGTCTACGAGCGCCACAACATGAACCGGCAGGTGGGTTGCTTCGAAAGCACGTTGGGCCGCTCCAAGGTGGAGGTGGTGGGGCGGATGTGCCGGGACATCCACCCGGCCCTGCGGCTGCGGGAAGTGCCGGAGGGCATCACCGAGGCCAACGTGGAGGACGTGCTTGGCGGGGGCGGTGCGCTGGGGCCGGTGGATTACGTGGTGGAGGTCATCGACATCGCGGGGGCGCATGAGAAGCAGGTGCTCCACCGCGCCTGCCGCCAGCGTGGCGTGCCGGTGATGACGGGGCTGATGTTGGGATTCGGCGCGGCGCTGCACGTCTTCCAGCCGGACGCGCCGCTGTACGAAGCGCTCTACATCCTGCCGGATGGGCGCATCGACCTGCCGGCCATCATCCCCCACCTGGGAAGCTACATGCTCCGCGAGTACATGGACGCGTGCTTCCAGGGCCAGGGCCACGCCCCCACCTGCGTGGTGGGCGCGACGAGCGCTGCGGGGATGATGGTGACGGAGTTGACGCGCGCGGTGATGCGGGGCCCCCGGTCCATGGTGTCGTGGCCGGAGTACCTCTATGTGGACTTCTTCGACCACAGCTTCGTCCGGGGCACCGCCGCGTCGGCCCTGGCGCGGCGGGCGGTCCCGGCGTCGCGGGCCGGAGGTGCCCCGGCCGCGAGCTGACGTCGCTGGACGGAAGGACGGGCCGCGCTCACACCACGCCGCGCGCCCGGGCCTCCTCGATGACCTTCACGCCGTCCACGCCCAGGCTCTTGCCCAGGTAGGGGGCGACGAGGTCGGCGTGCTTGTGCACGCGGTGGAAGGCCTCGTCGAAGGTGCGCGTCACCAGGTTGATGCCAGAGATGATGACCCGCTGCAGGTTGTATTGCAGGTCATTGCCTTCGACGATGGCGTGAATCTCCGTGAAGAGGGGGCGCGCGTCCGAATGGAAGGTGGACAGGTTGCGCCGCTGCTCCGAATTGGGCACGGAAGACTTCGGTGAAAGGCTGGCGACGAGGACGAGCGGGTGCTGAAGCTGCTCGTGCGCGCCCTTCATCTGCTGGAAGACGGTGTGGATTTCTTCCTGACTGGGTGGTGCCTCCCAGCGGAGGAAGAACACTCTGCCGATGATGGCGGTCTTGTAGACGGATGTGGCCATGATGTCCCCCTGCTGCTGCCGCGGTGATTCCACCGGGAAATCCCGGTGCCCCTTCGCCAGGAACGAACGGCGGCGCCTGGCGGTCTGCGCACCCATTGGCGCGCGTCCCTGGAGCAGACGGAATCAGACTGGAGGGCGGACATCCGCGGCCCGACATTGCCCCGCCGGGCCGCGAGGTGTCCGGCCCCCGACGAATCGGGGGCCGGCGGGGACATCAGTTGCCGGTGAGGGTGATCTGCTCAGCCGGCGCGGCGGCGATTTCCTCGGCGGTGAAGAGGATGGGGCGCCACTGCTTCTGGGAGAACAGCCGCGTCTGGTCCGCGTAGTACGGCGAGGCCGGGTTGCTGGACTCGCTGTAGGTCAGCAGGGCGCTGGCCTGAACGCCGGTGGGCGTGAACTCCATGGCCATGATGAAGCTGCTGCCGTTGTTGATGACGTAGCCGCCGTTGGCCAGGGCCGTGCGTCCGTTGACGACGGTCCGCGTGGCGCTGCCCACCTCGGCTTTGGGCGTGGTGGACTTCAGCGTGCCGAAGCCGACGATGTTCGCCGCGCCATCGTAGTTGCCGCCGCCGTGGATGGGGATGCGCTCGCCGCTCACGCGGGGGGTGAACTGCGCCTCGCCCAGCGGGAGGTCCAGCGCCAGCCCCGCGCGCGTCAGCGTGGTCACGGCCTGGGCCAGCTTGGTCAGGACGGGGTCGGTGCCCTGGGCGGGCGCGGGCGCCAGCGTGTGGGGCGTGGCGATGGGGTTGGCCGGGTCGAAGGGCGTGGCGTACAGCGCCGGGCTCGCCTGCAGCTCGCCCATGGTGAACGTGCCCGCGAACTCGCGCCACACGATGGCGCCCACGCTGTCCAAGTCATAGCGGCGGTCCCACTGGGCAAGCAGCGAGCACGCCTGGCTGATGTCCACGGTGTCCGCGCCGTAGGGCACCGTCGTGTGGCCGGTGCAGCGGGCCACCACGTCGTCGACGAGCAGCTCGGCGATCATGCCGCGGTTGTTGAGGATGGCGTCCTGCAGCTCGGTGCGGGTGAAGAGGCCGTCCGCGCCGGACGCGCCACCTTCGCCCTGCTCGGTGAGCATGACGGCGTTGAGGCGCGTGCGCGGCGTCTGGGGCACGTCCTCCAGGCCGTGCAGGGGCGAGAAGCCCTTGAGCGGCGCGGCGGGGTTGGTCAGCCAGTAGCTGTCATTGGCGTTGAAGACGAAGTCGGTGCGGTCCAGCTTGGGCACCTTGCTGAAGGGGACCAGGCCCGGGCTGCGGGCGCCGGGCTCGTCCTGCCACTCGTTCTGGCTGTTGCTGCCGTCGAGCAGCACCAGTCCCATCTGCTGCCAGATGGCGGTGGTGGCCAGGTCCGCGCCCTGACGGGCGATGTTCCAGGTGGTCAGGGCCGCTTGGGACAGGTTCGGCGTGGGCGTGGCATCCGTGTACCAGGTGTTGCCCGCGCGGTCGGCCGCCATGGTGTTGACCCAGGGGATGCCCTGCTCGCGCGCGTAGACGGCCTTGAACTCATCCATGCTGCGGGCCTGGTTCATGCCCAGGAACTGCGCCAGCAGGGTGTCGTTCTCCAGGTTGGCGTCGCGGTAGGTGAGCACGGACTGCTCGGTCCACTCCGCGGTGCCGGGGATGGAGATGATGGGGCCGTAGTGGCTGCTGTACATGCGGCGGGTGACGTTGACGAGCGTGCCGTTGTCGAGCAGGACCAGGATGGTGATGTCCTTCCAGGTCATCTCCCGCTCTTCGTTGTCGTAGTAGTACGAGGTCGGCTTGCCCGGCACCAGGCGCAGCCCGTACAGCGTCATGCGCTGGCCGGAGGAGAAGGTGTGCGTCCAGGCCACGTCGTTGTTGAAGCCGATGAGGACCGCGGGCACGCCCAGCAGGCCCACGCCGTAGATGTCCAGCTCACCGGGGACGGTGAGGTGGCTCTCCCACAGCTTGAGCTCGCCTTCCCAGGGGAAGTGCGGGTTGGCCACCACCATGCCGTGGCCGGTGGCGGAGCGGTCGCGGCCAATGGCCCAGCCGTTGCTGCCCACCTGGTGCAGCTCGGGCCGCTGGACCTTGACGTAGTCGCGGTCCGGCGTGCCCACGGTGGTCGCCGTCACGTCGGGCGGCGTGGCCGCGGCGAGGGCGAGGGCGACCTGGTAGCTGCTGCCCGTCAGCGCCACGCTGTAGGCGTAGGCCAGCAGGTCCACCTCGGAGATGGGGCGCACCCACTTGGCGCCGGTGCAGGGCGCGGGGAGCTGATCCTTGGGCGTCTCCTCGAGGTAGCGGTTGAAGCCGGCCGCGTAGCCCTTGAGCATGGCCTGGAGGGTGGCGGGCTGCGTGCTGAAGCGCTCCGTGGCGCGCGCGTGGAGGCCCAGCGAGCGGTAGGCGAAGTCGCTGCCCGCGTAGGTGCTGCCGGGGCCCATGCCCATGAAGCGGGCGCGCTCGCCGCGCACCTTGAGGATCTGATCCGCGAGGATACAGACGTGGTCCTGGGCGAAGGCATAGCCATTGCCGTACGCCACGCTGCCCATGTCCTTTCCGGTGATGTGGGGGACGCCGTGGGCGGTGCGGCGGATGGTGACTTCGTAGGTGGGCGTCGGGGTCGGAGGCGTGCCTTCGTCGTCGTCACCACAGGCGGAGCTGAACAGCAGGCTCACGCCTGCGAGAAGGGAGAACTGCCAGCGGGTGCTCCGCGTACGCCGGAGCACACCGCGCCGGAGGGGCGAGGGAGATTTGGGGTGCATGACAGTCGTCGAGCGTAGGGAGTGGCTGATCACACCGTCAAAATGTTTCTGAAACTGGAATGGTTTCTCACACCGCCGGGCACAACGCAGTGTGGCAAGAACGAGCTTCCGGCCGAGCGGGAGGGGTGTGGTAGGAAATCGCGCATATGTCGACCGAGCCGTCCCGTGCCCGCCGCCCGCGCCGTCACTTTTCGATGATTCGCACGTTCGTGCTCGCTGACTTCGTGACGCTGGGCAACGGCTTCGCGGGCGCGGGCGCCATCCTTTCCTCCATGCAGTACCTGGCTTCCGGGGACGTGAGCTGGCTGTGGGTGGCCTTCGGCCTGATGCCGGTGGCGCTGGTGATGGACGTCATGGACGGGCGCATCGCGCGCTGGCGCTTCAAGAAGTCGCCTCTGGGCGCGGACCTGGACTCACTGGCGGACGTCATCTCCTTCGGCATGGCGCCGGCGGCGCTGGCCTTCGCGGTGGGGATGCGCGGCTCCCTGGACGTGGCGGCGCTCCTCTACTTCGTGGCGTGCGGCATCAGCCGGCTGGCGCGCTTCAACGTCACGTCGGCGGACCTGTCGGACGAGTCCGGGAAGGTGAAGTACTTCGAGGGAACCCCCATTCCCACCAGCCTGGCGCTGGTGATGGTGATGGCCGCGGCGACGTGGGCGGGGCGCATCGGTCCTGACTTGTGGGGTGGTGAGTGGCGCCTGGGACCCTTGGTGCTGCACCCGTTGGCGCTGATGTACGTGGCCAGCGGAAGCGCGATGATCAGCAAGACATTGCGCATCCCGAAGATTTGATAGCGGACACCCACCCACCCCTGGGCGCGGGGTTACCCACGCATGGCCGGTTGCCCACCCTGAAGTGGGTGCCTAGCTTCGCCACCGTTCCTTCCGCCGTCCCCCATGTGGGGCGCGCGGCGGCCAAGGTTGACGGTAGTGGGGAAGGGGTGGGCCATGACAGGGCGCTTGGGCTGGGTCGCCCTCGCGGTGGTGGGGTTGCTGGTCGGTTGTGCGGATCGCGAGCGCTCGGCGCTGGCGGACGGACGGCTGACGGCGACGCCGGGTGGCGTCGACTTCGAGCGGGTGGCCATCTTCGATGCGCGCGAAGCGGAGATTTCGCTGCGCAACGTGGGTCGCGCACCCGTTGACGTGAACGAGGTCTGGGTGGAGGGCCCCGAGGGGGCCTACCGCGCCGAGTTCACCCATGAGGGGCCGCACAGCTTGCAACCCGGGAGCGCGTGCTCGCTGCGCGTGCGCTTCGCGCCGCCCGCCGAAGGTTCCCTGCCGGGGGTGTTGGTGGTGCGCTCGGATACGCGCATCGAGCCCCTGCTGCGCATTCCCCTGACGGGCACCGGTGTGGATGCCTGGGCCCGCGTGTCGCCGCGTCGGCTGGACTTCGGCCGCATTGAAGCGGACGCCACGAAGACGCTGCCGCTGCGGCTGGAGAACCCCACGGAATTATCCGTGGAGGTGACGCCGCGGCTGGTGGGCGCGGACCGCGACGAATTCAGCGTGGAGCCGGTGACGCTGGCGCCCGGTGAGAGCCGCGAACTCATGGTGACGTTCCACCCGGTGCGGGTGGGCCGCAAGCAGGTGGCGCTGGCGGTGTCGCCCTGCCGCGGCTGCGCTGACGTGACGGTGCAGGTGGCCGCCGAGGCGCTGGAGCGCGCGGTGGTGGCCGAGCCGGAGGTCCTGGACTTCGGCGCGGTGCCCGTGGACCGGGACGCGGTGCGCGAGTCGAGCATCCGCAACATCAGCACGGAGCCGGTGACGGTGACGCAGTTGACGCTGGAGGGCCGTGACGCGTCCTTCACCCAGAACAACGCTGGCTTCCCCTTCGTGCTCCAGCCGGGCGAGGTGCGGACCTTCACGTTCCGCTACAGCCCGGACCACCAGGGGGCAGCGCAGGACACCGCGCTGTACCACGTGGAGAGCCGCCGCCATCCGACGACGCCCGTGCAGCTGCGCGGCTACGGCGGCGCGCCGGAGCTGTGTGTGTCCCCGTCGTTCTACGACTTCGGCACGCAGCCGCTCGGCGCGAAGGTGCGCGTCATCATCAACGTGAAGAACTGCGGCGCGTCCAACGAGGGCGGGCTCACCATCAACACGCTGGACTGGCTGCCACAGCAAGGTGGGGCGCCTCAGTTCAACCACACGCCGCTGGCGCTGCCGGTGACGCTGCCGCCCGGCGGCGAGGTGAACCTGGAGGTCTTCTACGAGCCCACCGAGCTGCGCGCGGCGGAGGGCTCGCTGGTGATGACGACCAACGCCTTCTCCGCGGCCATGGTGCAGATGGACTTCCGCGGCAACCCGGAGGCACACGCGCCCTGCGAGCTCACGCTCACGCCGCAGGCCCTGGATTTCGGCACCATTCCGCCGGGGCAGGGCGCGGTGCTGGGACTCAAGCTGGAGAACCGCGGCACCGACTTGTGCCCGGTGAAGAACCTCCGCCTGCGAGACGACGGCGGCGGCGTCTTCACGCTGCCGGGCGGCGACATCTACGGCGGCATCATGTACCCCGGCGACTGGTTCAGCTTCCAGGTGGCCTTCATGGCGCCCGTGGCGGGCGGCCACTTCACCGGCACCGTGCAGATTGAACAGATGCAGCCGGCCAACCCGGTGCTGCTGGTGCCGCTGGTGGCCAACACGCAGGCGGTGTGCCTGGTGGCCTCGCGCCGCTACATGGACTGGGGCGTGGCCCGGCCGGACTGCCCCGCCGAGCCCATGGAGGTGAACTTCCTCAATGCCTGCGCCGCGCCGGTGACGGTGAACGACGTGTGGATTGGGCCGGGCACCACGGATTCGGAGTTCGGGTTCTCGGCGGTGCCGGCCTCCATCCCCTTCGTGCTGCCGCCCAACGAGGCCTTCACGGTGGGCGTGGAGTACTTCGGCCTGGTGCCGGGCATGAACCTGTCGCCGCTGTACGTGGGCTCCAGTGACTTGCCGGCGCCGCTGATGGTTCCGCTGGTGGGCGAGTCGTCGATGCGCGTGGAGAAGACGGACAACTTCATCCAGCAGGACGTCAGCAAGGTGGACGTGCTGCTGGTGGTGGACAACACCGCCTCCATGGCGGTGGAGCATCCGCGACTGGTGGAGGCCATTCCGACCTTCGTGCAGACGGCGCTGGACCGGGGCGTCAGCCTCAACGTGGCGGTGACGACGACGGGCATCCATCCGGTAACGCCGACGGACCCGGCCAACGCGTGCCCGGGCGGTGCGGAGGGGGGCGAGGCGGGCCGCTTCTTCCCGGTGGACAACTCGCTGCCGCGCATCCTCACGAGCGCGACGCCGAACCTGGCCCAGCAGCTCCAGCAGAACGTGCAGGTAGGCCGGTGCGCGGAGGTGGAGCAGGGCTTCGAGGCGATGCGCCGCGCGCTGTCCCGGCCGCTGGTGAACAGCGCGGATGATCCGCGCACGCCGCTGCCCAACGACGGCAACGTGGGCTTCCTGCGCGAGGAGGCCGCGCTGGTGGTGCTGTTCGTCAGCGACGAGGACGACCACTCGCCCGACGCGGTGGACACCTATGTGGACTGGGCCCAGCAGCTCAAGGGGCAGAACCAGCCGCAGCGCGCGACCTTCTATGCCATCGCTCCGCCGGCTGAAGGCTGCGCGACGGCGGGCGGCGCCGGTACGCGCTACGCGCAGGCCACCTCCCGCACAGGAGGCGAGGTGGTGAGCGTCTGCGCGGAAGACTACCGGCCGCTGTTGCAGGCAGTGGGTGACAAGGCCTTCTCCGCGCAGGAGCGCTTCCCGCTGAGCGACATGCCGGAGCCCGGCACCGTGACGGTGACGGTGAATGGCACGCCGTCCGCGTCCGGCTGGACCTACGACGCGGCCACCAACAGCGTGGTGTTCGACGTCGTGCCGCCAGCGGGCACCCGCATCGCCATCAACTACCGCCGCTCGTGCGACGCGATGTAGCGAACGCACCCGGAGGGCCGGACATCCGGCCCTCCACAGTGGTGTCAGTCCCCGGTGCTACAGGTCTGCTTCCGCCTGTGCGGATGACCAGAAAATTGGAGGTCACCTCGCGGTGTGTACCCTGAGGTCGTACCTGCAGCTGCCGAGGAGGCACCCGGTGAACTCCCAGGATTTTGAAGGAACGATGACGAGCGCGGCCCGCCCCTCTGGACGGGCTCCAGGACTGCGCGTCATCAAGGGAGAAGGGAAGCGGAGGGAGGAGCCGCTCGCCTCCCGGGACGCCGTGGCCCGGGTGCTGATGGAGGCCGGGGCGGACCTGCTGCTGCGGCGAATCAGCCCGGCGCGGGCGGGGGAGATTGAGCGGAAGGTGGACCGGGTCCTGGACCTGTTCGACCGGGTGGACGTGGCGCCGGTACTGATGCCGGTGCTGAAGCGGCACCTGGACGAGTTGGAGGCCCTGATGCGAGAGACTCGCGAGGTGCGGGCCGCCCGGAGGTAGCCACAAAGGCCGTTTCCGGAGCAGTTGGGGGTTTGACCCTCCTTCCCGGTGCGCTTACGCTCGGGGCCATCCCGCGCCCGGAACTCGGGGCCACTCCAAGGGTGGTTGTCCAGGGGCCGGTCAGGTCGCCGTGTCCATCGAAACCTATGGCAGGTATCAGCTCCTGAGTCGTCTCGCCACGGGCGGGATGGCGCAGATCTATCTTGCGCGGCCTCAGGGCGCGGAGCCTGACAAGCGGGTGGTGGTCAAGCGGATCCTTCCGCACCTCGCGGAGAACGACGACTTCGTCAAGATGTTCCTGGATGAGGCGCGCATCGCCGCCCGGCTGAACCACCCCAACGTGGTGCAGATTTTCGACCTGGGCGCCCAGGACGACTCCTTCTTCATCGCCATGGAGTACATCCACGGCGACGACCTGCGCCGGCTGTGGCGGCAGTCGGAGCTGATGGGCCAGCCGCTGCCGGTGCCGCTGGTGTGCCGCATCCTCATCGAGGCCTGCGCCGGCCTGGACTACGCGCACAAGCGCACGGACCCGACGACGGGCCGTCCGCTGGGCATCGTCCACCGGGACGTGTCCCCCCAGAACATCCTGGTGACGTTCGAGGGCGGGGTGAAGGTGGTGGACTTCGGTATCGCCAAGGCGGCGGACCAGGCCACGGTGACCCGCTCCGGCGTGCTGAAGGGGAAGTATTCGTACATGTCCCCGGAGCAGGCGGCAGGCATGCGGGTGGACTGCCGCGCGGACATCTTCGCGCTGGGCATCGTCCTGTACGAGCTGCTCACCAGCACGCGCCTGTTCAAGCGCCCCAACGACATCCAGACGCTGACGGCGGTGTCGGAGTGCCGGGTGTTGCCGCCCTCGCACGTGACGTCGCGCGTGCCGGCGGATCTGGACGCCATCGTCCTCAAGGCGCTCGCGAAGGAGCTGCCGGACCGGTACCAGGAAGCGGCGCACCTCCAACACGCGCTGGAGGAGTGGCTGCGCGTGCACCAGGCGCCCGCCACGTCCGCGCACCTGTCCGCCTTCATGAAGGAGGTCTTCGCGGAGCGGCTGGCCGAGGAGGCCCGGGCGGGCGACGTGCTGGGCGAGGACTTGGATTCGGGGACGTCGAGGCAGGAGGCTCCGCCGCGCCGCACCGGCCTGCGGCCCGCGTTGCCGCCGCGTCCACCGTCGATGTCTCCGGAGGACGACGCGACGGCGGCGCTGCGTCCGCGACCGGCGTCCCGTACAGGCCGCTTCGAACTGGAGCCGGAGAAGCCCGCGCCGCGGCTGACGGGACAGCGCCGGGCGGTGGAGCCCGAGCGGCCCTCGCGCTCCGGCATGAACGTGACGCCTCCGCTGCCGCCGCCCGTGGAGGAGGACGCACCCACGGTGGATGCGCGCGCGCCCGCGTCCGTGACTCGGACGGACGTGAAGCTGGGCGGGGCCGCTGCTGCCGCGCCGACGGAGCCTCGTGGCGCTCCGCGGCCTTTCGGCGGCACGGGCCGCTTCGACCTGGGTGCGCCGGTCCTCCCCATGGATGACGAGGACGCCCCCACGGTGGATGCCCGCGCTGGCGCGCGCTCGCAGGCGCGGGGTGGGTTCGTCGTGGAGGAGGACGCGCCCACCATCGCCATGATGGAGACGGGCCGGCCTGCGCGGGTGGTGATTCCACTGCGGGACGGGGAGCCGCTCGAGGAGGACGCCCCCACGCTGTCGCTGGGCATGTCACGCGCGGCGAAGCGCCCCGTGGCGGCCGCGGGTAGCAAGACGTGGCTGTACGTGGGGCTGGTATTGCTGGTCGTCGTGGCGGTGGGCGTGGTGCTCTGGTCGATGCGGTCGCCGGAGCCCATGCCGGTGTCGTTGGACCCGGAGGCCGTGGTGCCCGCGCCCGTGCCCATGAAGGCTGAGGCGCCGGTCCAGGCTCCGACGGAGCTGCGGCCCCCGCCCGTGGTGCCCCAGTCTCCCGCGGAGACCGCGCCGGCGCCGGTGCGGCTGCGCATCGAGACGCAGCCCGCGGACGCGGTGGTGCTGGTGGATGGCCAACGCCACGACGAGCGGCCGGTGATGCTCGAAGCGGCGGTGGGCCAGCAGGTCGCCGTGCGGGTGGAGGCCGACCGGCACCAGGCGCAGACGCGCACGGTGACGTTGAGTGAGGACGCGGAGCAGGTGGCGCGCTTCACGCTGGCGCCCGAGCCCCGGGCGGTGGCTGCTGCGCCCGTGGCGGCGGTGGTACGCGAGCGTCCGGCCCGGCCCGAGCCCCGGCAGGAGGGGCGACTGGCCCGGGTGCGCTTCATCGTGCACCCTTGGGCGGAGGTGACGTGCGGTGGCAAGCGGCTGGGCGAAACGCCCTTCGAGGCCGTGGAGCTGCGCGTGGGCAGCTATGACTGCCGCTTCGTCAACCCCGACCTCAAGAAGACGCTCAGTCGACGTATCGAGGTGAAGCCCATCGACCTCAACGTCGTGAGCGTGAAGTTCGAATAGCACATGCCTTGGATGCTCCCGTGACGCTCGAAGCCGGCACTCACATCGGCAAGTACGTCGTCCGCCGCAAGCTCGCCGAGGGCGGCATGGCGGAAATCTACCTGTGCACGGCGCGCGGCGCGGAGGGCTTCGAGAAGGAAGTCGTCATCAAGCGGGTGCGCGCCTTCCTCGCCAGCGACCCGGAGTTCGTGGGGATGTTCATCGCCGAGGCCCGGCTGGCCTCGCGGCTGAACCACGCGAACGTGGTGCAGATATTCGACTTCGACAAGCATGAGGACACGTACTACCTGGCCATGGAGTACGTGCGCGGCTGCTCGTTGTGGGAGCTGCGCAAGCGCGGCAAGGAGCTGATGGAGCCGGTGCCGCCCATGCTGGTGGCGCACATCGGCGCGGAGGTCGCCCGGGGCCTGCACTACGCGCACCGCGTCCGCGTGAATGGCCAGCCGCTGGACCTGGTGCACCGGGACGTCACGCCGCACAACGTGCTGCTGTCCTTCGATGGCGCGGTGAAGCTGACGGACTTTGGCATCGCCAAGGCCGGCAACAAGCTGACGCAGCCGGGCGTGCTGAAGGGCAAGTTCGCGTACATGTCGCCCGAGCAGGCCCGGGGCGAGGCCGTGGATGCGCGCACGGACATCTTCGCGCTGGGCGTGGTGCTGTGGGAGATGCTCACCGGAGGCCGCCTGTTCGACGGGGACTCCGAGGTGGCGGTGCTGCGCGCGGTGCAGCAGAGCACCATTCCACCTCCGGCCCGGCTGAATCCGGACGTGCCTGCGGACCTGGATGCCGCCGTGGTGCGAGCTCTGGACAGAGACCCCGCGCTCCGGTTCCAGACGGCCGCGGAGTTCGAGCGCGCCCTGGCCCAGTGCGTGCTGACGCATGCGAGGTCCTTGGACGACACGGACCTGAGCGCCTTCATGCGCCGCTTGTTCCCCACCAGCCTCACCCAGGCGATTCCCACCGTGCAGGAGCGCACACACGTCGTGGAAGGGGAGCCGGCACCTGGGGCGGAGGCGTCGCCCGTGCCGCGCGAGCCCACCGCGGTGATGGTGTCTGCTGGCCGCAGCGGCCTGGCGTTGCCGACGTCTCCGGACGAAGACGTCAATGCGCCGACCTTCGTGTTGCCGCGCAGGGGCGAGGAGGCCGCGCTGGATGTGGCGCCACTGCCGCCCATGGCCACGCCGATGATGCCGCTGCCGGCGGTGGCGTCGTCGCCGGTGCCTCGCGGTGCTTCTTTCGAAGGCACGCCTTCCACTTCGGGCCGGCAGAGCCGTCCGGAGGGCGTGGTCGCGGTGTCGGGGCCGCCCTCTGGCGGGGCCGAGGATTTTCGCGGTGCCGCCTCCAGCGAGGATGCACGGGCCGAGAAGACGCCGAGCAGGGGCTCAGGCGTTCCGGCGGTGTCCGGGAGCGCGCGGACCCCGAGTCGTCCGGAAGGAATCGCCGCCGTCGCGTCACCGTCAGGGCCATCCGGGAGTCTGAAGCTGGCCAGCGCCTGGGACGATGAGGACGACGACGAGGAAGGTACCCCGTCGAATACGGAGCCTGAGGCGCATCCCGGGATGTGGGCAGCCGTGCCTGGCGGATCCGAGGCTGTTGAGGCGGGTGCCCGTGCATCCGGCCTCAAGGGCCCTGCGGCGGGTGTCCATGCGTCCGGAACCGGGGTTCCTGCGGCGGGTGCCCATGCGTCCGGATCCGGGGTTCTCGGGACGAGTGCCCGGAGCGCCGGAGCAGAGGTGCCTGCGGTGGGTGGCCATGCGTCCGGATCCGGGGTTCTCGGGATGAGTGCCCGGGGCTCCGGAGCCGAGGTGCCTGCGGCGGGCGCCCATGCGTCCGGATCCGGGGGACTCGGGAAGAGTGCCCGGAGCTCCGGAGCCGAAGTGCCTGCGGCGGGTGGCCATGCGTCCGGCCCCGAGGCTCTCGAGGCGGGTGCCCGTGCGTCCGGCCCCGTGGCCTCGGTGGGCGTGCCGGCGGCGCGCCGTCCGTGGGCGCTGGGACTGGCCGTGGCGTTGGGGCTCGCCGTCGTCGGAGGCGGCGTTGCTGTGATGCGGGGGACCGAAGCGGCTCCTCCGGTGGTGCCAGCAGAGCCCGTGGTTCCCGCCCCCGCTGTGGATGAACCCGTGCCGACCGCGCAGCCCGCGCCTTCCGCGGTCCCTGGGAACGCCGAGGGCGGGGAGACCGGGCCCGCCGATACCGCCGACACCGAATCCGAGGTGGACGGGCTGATGCGCGAGGAGGTGCTCGCCGCTGCCGCCACCCCCCCGGCCTCCGACCCCGCGCCGAGTGCGGCCGGCACCCACCAGGAGCCGGAGCGCGTGCGCGCGGCGCCGGCCAGCGGAACGCTCCAGGTCCAGGCCGCGCCCTATGCCACCGTGTTCATCAACGGCAAGCGCATGGGCGAAGTCACGGGGCGGGCGTCGTACCGGTTGCCCGTCGGCAACCACAAGCTCGTCTTCCAGCACCCGTCCGGCGAGCGCCGCTACGACGTCACCGTCACCGCGGGCGGCACCGTCAGCCGCGAGTTCCGCGCCCCCAGGGGCCGCTGAACCAGGCTGGCTTCCGGCACGGCGGCCTCACCGGCAGCCGTGCCGCAACCTGAGCCCAGGTCCGAAGTCACCCGCCGTGCCCGTGCTCGCTTCCGCTTGAGCACCCCCAACGTCCACTCCTGAACGCTGCTGCCTCGCACTCAGCGGGGCTGCCTTCGGGCTGTCACGCCTACCTCGTCCCACCTGCCGCTCCGCCTGTTCAAAGGCGCGCGATTCGTCCGTCGCCGCTTGCCTGCCTGGTGGTCTGCCTTGACACCCAACCGCCCGTTCTGGCACTCAGTGGCCCCCACTCAGTGGATTATATTCAATGGAATCCATGGACCTGCTGGCTCCTGAGGAGATTGCTCGGATTGAGCGCGAGAACGCGGGCGGTCTGCCCGCGAGCGCCATCCTGGAAATCTTTCGGCCACGGGGCGTGCGCCTGTCGGAGGCGACGTTCCGGAAGTACGTGCAGGCGGGCTTGCTACCCAGGAGCCGTCGGGTGGGCCGGAAGGGGAAGCATCAGGGGAGCGTTGGGCTCTACCCGGTGGAGGCGGTGCGCCGCATCAATGTCATCAAGAAGATGATGGCGGAGGGGCACACCCTGGAGGACATCAAGCGGTCCTATGTCTTCCACAGCAACTACATCGACCAGTTGGAACGGGACCTTGCAGGCCTCCTGAACGGATTCCAGGAGGAACTGGGGGACCGCGCCTTTGGGGGGGAGCATCGGCGTACGCTTGAGGCACAGCTAGCAACCTTGCGGCAAAGAGCGCAGGATCTGGTCCGGGATGTCGCCCGGCTCGGTAGCGCCGTGACCGCACGCGCAGACGAAACCATCCGTTCGCAATAGAATACCCGGGAACCGGGTAGACTGGCCTCACGTGGAGGGGACATGTCGGAAGTGAAGCAGCTACAGGAGGAGGGGGGGGACCAGGAATCGGACCAGGCGCAGGAGCGCCGCCGTTCCAAGACCATGTCGCGCAAGGAGATGGCGCGCGACCTGCGGAGGCGTCGCCTCACAGGTCAGGTGGACCCCGAAGAGGCCGACCTGCTGAAGCAGATGGACGACACGCGGCCGCGTACGCGCGCGGACTGCATCAACGGTCCCCGGCCGTGCAACTTCGTCTCCTGCAAGCACAATCTCTACCTGGACGTGAACCCGGAGACGGGGTCCATCAAGCTCAACTTCCCGGACAAGGAGATCTGGGAGCTGGAGCACACCTGCGCCCTGGACGTGGCGGAGAAGGGCGGCATCACGCTCGAGGAGGTGGGAGAGATCATGAACCTCACCCGTGAGCGCATCCGCCAGGTGGAGACGCGCGGGCTGATGAAGCTGCGCGAAGCCACCGAAGCCGAGCCGCCGGTTTCGGCTCGTAAGCCCTGATGTTCGCGGGTGGTTTCCACCCGCCAACGGAGGGCCGACGTGTTGCGTTGACACCCCAGGGGGTGGTTGCTACTACCGCCGCTTCCCGCACACCGAGGCCCACACGTGCTGGCTCTCCTGAGCGTTTCTGATAAGCGAGGTCTGGTTCCCTTCGCCCAGGGGCTCGTCCGCCTGGGCTTCCGGTTGTTGTCCACCGGGGGCACGCTGGAGGCGCTCAAGGGCGCGGGGGTGCCCGTCAAGAAGGTGTCCGAGCACACGCAGAGCCCCGAGATTCTGGGTGGCCGCGTGAAGACGCTCCACCCCCGCATCCACGGCGGCATCCTGGGACGGCTGGAGCTGGAGGCCGACCGGGAGGAGATGAAGGCGCACGGCATCGAGCCCATCTCCCTGGTCGCGGTGAACCTGTATCCCTTCCGGCAGACGGTGGCCTCGGGCGCCGCGGAGCCGGAGGTCATCGAGCAGATTGATATCGGCGGGCCCGCGATGGTGCGCGCCTCCGCGAAGAACTTCCGGCACGTCTCGGTGGTGGTGGACCCGGACGACTATCCGGCGGTGCTGGCGGAGCTGGAGCAGCAGAAGGCGGTGAGCGAGGACACGCGGCGCCGGCTGATGCGCAAGGCCTTCGCGCACACGGCGGCCTACGACGCCTCCATCTCCGCGTGGCTGTCCGTGCAGGCGGGCGAGCCGTTCCCGGGGGAGCTGTCGCTGGCGTTCCAGAAGTCGCAGGACCTGCGCTACGGGGAGAACCCGCATCAGCGCGGCGCCTTCTACCGCGAGCACGCCGCGCCCCAGGAGCCGACGGTCGCCTTCGCCAAGGTGCTGCAGGGCAAGGAGCTTTCGTACAACAACATCCTGGACCTGGACGCGGCGCTGGGCCTGCTGCTGGAGTTCCCGGAGGCCCCCGCGGCCGTCATCATCAAGCACAACACGCCGTGCGGCGTGGCGGTGGATGCCGCCCTGGTGAAGGCCTATCGCACGGCCCGCGCGGTGGACGAGGTCTCCGCCTTCGGGGGCATCGTCGCGCTCAACCGCGAGGTGGACGCGGCCACGGCCCAGGCCATGGCGGAGACGTTCCTGGAGGCGGTCATCGCGCCGTCCTACTCCCCGGAGGCCTTGCAGGTGCTGGCGGCGAAGAAGAGCCTGCGGCTCCTGGAGGCGGGCCCCGCGCTGGCCAGTCCCCAGGCCCGGCCGCGTGCCCAGCTGGACGCTCGCAGCGTGTCCGGTGGCATGCTGCTGATGGACCGGGACTCGGTGGAGCCGCCGCTGTCGTGGAAGGTGGTCTCCAAGCGGGCTCCCACGCCGGAGGAGGAGCGGGCCATGCGCTTCGCCTGGAAGGTGTGCAAACACGTCAAGAGCAACGCCATCGTCTTCGCCTCCGGTGACCAGCTCCTGGCGCAGGGTGGGGGGCAGACGAACCGGGTGGACTCGGTCCGCATCGCGATGCAGCGCGGCGGAGCGGCCCTCAGGGGCAGCGCGGTCGCCTCGGACGCCTTCTTCCCGTTCCGGGATGGGCTGGACGAGGCCGCCCGGGCGGGGGCCACCTGTGTCGTACAACCCGGCGGTTCGGTCCGTGACGCGGAGTTGATTGCCGCCGCGGATGAACATGGGATGGCCATGGTGCTGACGGGAGTGCGACACTTCCGGCACTGAGCCATGCGCATCGTCTGTCAGAAATGTGCGGCCGCCTACGCGATTGATGACAAGCTCATCACCGCCAAGGGCGTTCGCGCGCAGTGTCCTCGCTGCCGGAACCTGCAGTTGGTCCGGCGCGATCCCTCGGCCGTGCCCGCTGCTGGCGCGCCGGCATCACAGCCCGCGGCGCCCGTCACGCTGACGCCTGTCTCCGGCGCCGCGCCCGCGGCGAATCCCGCGGACGACCTCTTCGGCGACTTCGGGGCGCCGCCGCCCGCCGCGCCCGCACCTGGCGCTGCTCTGGCTCCCAAGCCCGCCCGGGGGGAGGGCCGCTCGGCCTCGGACCTGTTCGGCGACTTCGGGGCGATGCCCTCGCCTGCTCCCGCGTCCGCGCCGCCCGTGGACCCCTTCGCGAACGTGGGGGCGCCGGCTTCGGGAGGCGGTGGGGCCGGTGCGGAGGACCCGCTGCTCGACTTCCTGGGACCGCCGCCCTCCGCGCCGCAGGGGCTGGAGTCCCAGCCTTCGCGCCTGGCGAAGCCCGCCGCCGCGAAGCCCGCGACCTCCGGCTGCCGCGTCTGCCAGAAGCCGCTGACGGATTCCTTCGACCAGGCGCTCGGCATCTGTGATGACTGCCGCCAGCCGGGTTCCGCCCAGGCGCCACCCGCCGCGAGCCGTCCGGCCGCTCCGGCTGGGAGCTCGGACTTCCTGCCGCCCATGGCGGACCTGGGTGGGGGCTCCGCATCGGTGGCGCAAGCCTCGGAGCCAGCGCCCGGTGCCGAGCCCCGTAGTGGCGCGCGCGTGCCCATCAGCACCGACATCATTCCGGACATGGGGCCGGAGCCTCGCAGTGGCCTCCGCGCCTCCTCGCCGCAACTGGGAGCGGAGCCTCGCAGCGGCTCGCGCTCCGCGCCGGTGCTCGTCACGGATGGGCGCTCCCGTGGGGGCAAGGGCGGACTGGTGGCGGGCCTCGTGGGGCTCGTCGTCGTGGGCGGAGGCGTGGGCGGTTACTTCCTGTACCAACAGCAGCAGGAGGCGTCGCGCCGCCAGGCCGGTCCTCCGCCCGTGGCCGCCATTCCGGACGCGGTGCAGGCGGTGCTGCCTCGCTGGAAGTTGAAGTACCTGGAGATTCCGGGCACCAGCGCGGAACGGCTCGCGCAGGGGCAGCAGCAGCTCGCCCGTGACGAGCGCTTCGCGTACGCGGAGGCGGAGGAGTCCTTCCAGCAGGCGCTGGTGCTGGATCCGACCAGCGATGCCGCCATCGCGGGCTACGTCCAGGCGCTGGCCCTGGGACGCGGCGCGCGCATGGACGACGCGACGTTCCAGGAGGCCCGCGCGCTGCTGTCGGCGGCGGAGTCGCGGTCCGGCCGCACGGCGCCGTTGCTGCTGGCGCACGCGAACCTCCTGCTGGCCCGCTCCGGTCAGCCCGAGCAGGCGCGCCCGCTCGCGGAGGAGTTGCTGGCCCGCGCGGAGCTCCCCGACGCACAGAAGGCCGAAGCGCACCTGGTGCTGGGCCGCACGTGGCTGTCGTCGTCCCGCGAGCTGGCTCGCAGCCACTTCGACTCCGCGCAGAAGCTGTCGCCGGACATCAAGCGGCTGCACTACTACCGCGCACTCGCACATGTGTCGGGAGGTGAGTACTCCGCCGCGCTGGACACGCTGCGCAAGCGGCTGGAGTCGAGCCCGAAGGACTGGGAGAGCCTGGCGCTCACCGCCCGCATCTACCAGGAGGTGGGTGAGCCCGCGGAGGCGCGCAAGCTGTACGAGGCCCGGGTGAAGGCGGAGCCTGGCGAACTGCGCGCGCTGTTGCCGCTGGCGATGCTGCGCTACCAGGCGGAAGGCAACGCCGCGGGCGCGGTGCGGGACTTGCGCGCGCTGATGAAGAACCGGGCGCGCTACGACGGGCCCGAGGTTGCCGAGGTGCTGGTGCACCTGGCGGCCGCGGAGCGCACCGCGGGCAGTCAGGACGCGGCGGTGAAGTCGGCGGAAGAGGCCCTGCAGCTCGTGAAGGGGCTGCCGGAGGCGCACCTCCAGCTCTTCCTGGTGGCCTTGGGCCGCCGCGACGCGGAGAAGGCACGGACCCATCTGCCGGGCTTCCGCGGGCAGTTGGAGGACGGCGCGCTGGAGAAGGTGCTGGAAGGCCGGCTGCTGCTCCTGGAGAAGAAGCCGCTGGAGGCGCTGGAGGCGTTCCAGGAAGCAGTGAAGCTGGACGCGCGGCGGCTGGACGCGCAGCTGCTGGCGGGCGTCGCCGCGGCGAGCGCGAGGCGACGGGACGATGCCTTCCGCGCGTTGCACCAGGCGCTGCAGTCGGACCCGCTCCGGCTGGAGCCGCGGCCCGCGACGTCCGCGTACTGGCTGCGCCCGCGCGAGACGGTGGAGGGCGTGGAGGGTGCCATCCTCGCGCTGTCCGAGGGACCGGAGGACCCGTCCCCACTGTTGTACGAGGGCCTGCTGCGCTTCCACCAGCACCAGTTCGACGCGGCCGAGCGTCACCTGCGCAGTGTGTTGGAGGTGGACGCGAACAACGCGGGGGCCCTGGCCTACCGCTCGCTCATCGCGCTGCAGCGAGGCGCTACCGCGGACGCCCGGCGCCTGGGCGAACGCGCCGCGGCGGCGGGGCGGCAGATGCCGGTGTCGCATCTGGCGCACGGCCTGGCGTTGGCGGAGGCCCGGCAGGTGGAGCCGGCCAAGCGCGCGCTGCGGGACGCGCTGGCCCTGGCGCCCACGTTGCTATCGGCGCAGGCGCGACTGGCGCAGTTGGAGTCGGCCCGGGGCAAGGACGTGGCGCGAGACACCCTGGTGAAGGTGGTGGGGTTGGATCCGGCATACCTCCCCGCGAAGCGGATGCTCTACCTGTTGGAACGGTGAGGTGGATGTGAAGGTCCTGCTGCTCGGTTCCGGTGGCCGTGAGCACGCGCTCGCGTGGAAGCTGTCGCAGAGCCCCTTGTTGACCCAGCTCTTGTGCGGTCCGGGCAACCCGGGCACGGCGAAGCTGGGCACCAACGTGGCCCTGCGCGCGGATGCTCCGGAGGAAGTCGCCGCGTTCGCGAAGCGCGAGGCGGTGGACCTGGTGGTGGTGGGGCCAGAGGCGCCGCTGGTCGCGGGGGTCGCTGACGCGCTGGCCGACGCGGGCATCGCCTGCTTCGGGCCCGTGGCGGCGGGCGCGCGCATCGAGGGGTCCAAGGCCTTCGCGAAGGAAATCATGGCCGAGGCCGGTGTGCCCACCGCCGCCTTCCAGACCTTCACCGACATGGCGGCGGCGGAAGCCTACGCAGTGGAGCAGGGCCGCATCGTCGTCAAGGCGGATGGCCTGGCGGCGGGCAAGGGCGTCATCGTCGCCCACGACGTGGAGGCCGCGCGCGCGGCGGTGCGCGCCGTGGGGGCCATGGGCGTGGCGGGCCAGACGATGGTCCTGGAGGAGCTGCTGGAGGGAGAAGAGGTGTCCGCGATGGCGCTGTGTGATGGCGAGCGCTACGCCATGCTTCCCTTGTCCCAGGACCACAAGCGCGTGGGCGAAGGCGACACCGGGCCGAACACCGGCGGCATGGGCGCGTACAGCCCCGCGCCTTTCCTGTCCGCCGCGCAGCTCGCCGAGGTGGGCGAGCGCGTGGTCGCCCCGACGCTGGCCGTGTTGCGCCGGCGCGGAATTCCCTTCCGGGGCGTGCTGTATGCGGGGCTGATGCTCACGCGCAGCGGCCCGAAGGTGCTGGAGTTCAACGCGCGCTTCGGTGACCCGGAGACGCAGGTGTTGATGATGCAACTGGGGGAGGACCTGCTGCCGTTGCTGGACGCGTGTGCCCGAGGCACGCTCGCGCCGCGGACGCTGGTGTCCGCGCCTGGTGCCTCGGTGGGCGTGGTGCTGGCGGCGCGGGGCTATCCGGACGCTCCGGAGAAGGGCCAGCGGATTGAAGGGCTGGACGCGGTGCCACCCGACGCCACGGTGTTCCTGGCGGGCACGGAGGCGCGTGACGGCGGCGTCGTGACGGCCGGAGGCCGGGTGCTGACGGTGTGCGCGCGGGGCGAGGACCTGGCGCAGGCGCGTGAGCGGGCCTACGCAGCGGTGGCGGCCGTGCGCTTCGAGGGCATGCACTTCCGCCGGGACATCGGCGCGCGAGGGATAAAGGCCGCCCCGTGAACCGCCTTTCGCGCTACCTGCTCGGGGAGCTGCTGGTCCCGCTCGGCGTGTGGGTGGCGTTCATGTTCCTGCTGCTCTTCGTCATGCAGTTCCTGCGGGGCACCGACGTGCTGCTGGGCTCGTCGGTGACGCTGGTGGACATGGCGCGGCTGCTGGCGTACCTGGCCCCGCACTTCCTGATGATGGCGCTGCCCATCGCCTTCCTGCTGGCCATCCTCCTGGGGCTGGGGCGGCTGGGCGAGGACCGGGAGCTGGTTGCGCTCCAGGCGCTGGGCATCGGGCCGGTGCGCCTGCTGGCCGCGCCAATGGGCATCGCGGTGGCGCTCAGCGTGCTGATGCTGGTCATCACCTCCACGGCGCAGCCCTGGGGCCTGGCGGGCTTGAAGGTGCTGGTGAGCGAGGTCATCCGGAAGAACGCCGTGGGCGATGTGAAGTCCGGCGTCTTCTACGAGGACCTCAGCAACTTGACGCTGTACGCGGAGCAGGTGTCCGCGGATGGGAAGTGGACCAACGTGCTCCTGCATGACGACCGGGAGGCGAATTCGCCGCTGCTGGTGCTGGCGCAGCGGGGGCAGGTGGGCACGTCCACCAGCGGCGAGGTGCTGCGCTTCGCGCTAGAGGCGGGGGAGGTGCACCGCTCCGCGGGCCGCGAGACGGAGGAGTACAGCATCATCCGGTTCGACCAGGCCGAAATCAGCGTGGGCGTGGGCACTTCCATGGGCAAGCGCAGCCGCTTCTCCTTCTCTCGCGAGGAGCTGACGCCCGGCGAACTGATGGAGGCGGCGCGCGAGGCGGAAGCGCAGGGCGAGGATGCGCGCATGTACCGGATGGCGCTGCACAGCCGGTTGGGGAGCGCGCTGGCGCCCATCGCCTTCGCGCTGCTGGGCACGCCGCTGGCCATGGGCCGGCGCCAGTCGGGCCGGGCGTGGGGCTACCTGCTGACGCTGGGGGGCTACGTCCTCTACTACCTGCTGAGCCGCGTCTTCGAGCAGATGGGGCAGAAGGGCCAGATGCCCGTGGGCCTGGCGGGGCAGATGGCCAATCTGATGTTCGTCGCGGTGGGGCTGGTGGCCCTGTACCGGGTGAGCCGCTCGGGGACGGTCAAGTGAGGGGGACGCTCTTCATCTACGTGCTGCGCACGTACCTGCGCTTCGCCCTGGGCATCCTCGGGGGCCTGGTGCTGGTGTTCGTGATGGTGGACTTCGTGGACCGCGCGAAGCTGTACACGGGCCCGGGCTGGGTGCGGGACGCGGCGGAGCTCTACTTCTACAAGGCGATGATGTCGGTGCAGCAACTGGGGCCGGCGGCGCTGCTGCTGGCCGCGGGCACCACGGTGTCAGCGCTGCGCAAGCAGGGCGAGGTGACAGCCATCCGGGCGCTGACCTTCGGCCCGTCCGCGCTGTACCTGCCCATCCTCGTGGCGTCGTTCGTGGCCTGCGTGGGCCTGGTGGCCTTCGACGAGCGGGTGGCGACGTACTCCGGCCGGCGCGTGGACGAAATCACCACCCAGCGCTTCAACAAGTGGGGCGACTGGCGCTTCTACTACACGCCGAAGCAGTGGTTCCGGCGTGGGGACAACATCTTCTTCCTCCGGGGCGGCAGCGCGCAGGAGGGCTTCCAGGACGTGTCCGTCTTCACGGTGACGGAGTCCTTCGACCTCCAGCGGCGCCTGGACGCATCCGGCATGTTCCCGGTGGAGGGCATGCGCTGGCGCCTGACGGACGTGGTGGAGCGCACCTTCGACGGCGAGGGGAGGACGTCCGTACGGCAGCTCCCGGAAGCGGAGTACGACCTGGGCGTGGCCGTCACCGCATTCCGCATCCGGCCGGGGCGTCCGGAGCAGATGCGGGCGTCCGAGCTGCGCGAGCAGATTGTCGCGCGCCGCGACGTGGGCCTGGCGACGAAGCAGTTCGAGCTGGCCCTGCACAACCGCTTCGCCTACCCGATGGCGGCGTTCCCCGCGGCGCTGCTGGGGGTGGGGCTGGCCCTGCGCGCCAACCGGCGAGGGCACCTCACGGCCGCCATCATCGAGGGACTGCTGACCGCGGTGGCGATGTGGGGCTTGATGATGGTGTGCCGGACCCTGGTGCTCACGGAGCGGTTGTCTCCTGGCGTCGCCGCGTGGACGCCCACCGTGCTGCTGGGCCTCATCGCGGGCGCCGTGTGGTTGCAGCGTGAGGGCCGGTTGCACCTGCCGCGGCGTTCGCTGCTGGTGAGATAGCGTGTCCGCGCTCATGGGAACCGCGTCCGAGCTTCCGCTGGACCTGCGCTGGCGCCGCGCCATCAACGCCGTGCTCGTGCTGTGGACCGTGGGCCTGGTGCTGGCGGAGGTCGTCCTCCAGGTGGCGACGGGCGCGGCGGTGTTGCTGGCGTTGATTCTGCTGGTGCGAGGGCGGCTCCGCCTGGCGCCGGACGTGCGCGCCTACGTCGGGGCCAGTGGGGTGCTGTGCCTGTGGCAGGCGGCGTCGCCCGCGGTGGCGCTGCTGACGGGCGCGGCGGAGTCGTGGCCGCGCGGCGCGCGGTACGGCCAGGTGCTGGACTCGGTGGCGGGCGCCGCGGCCGCGTGCATTGGCGCCGTGGGCGTGCCGTGGCTGCTGCTGGCGGGCGTCCTCGCGGGAGGGTGGCTGCTGGCCGCGCTGCTGGGCATGTTCCAGAACCGGGTGCGCTGGTCCGTGGAGCTGCCCTCCTTCCTCAAGCTCAACCTGGGGCGACTGCACGAGAACTTCGGCACCGAGGAGTCTCCGCGCTACGCGGCGGGTGGCTTCTTCTCCCACCGGCTTCGCTTCGCGCACGGCGCCATCGCGGCGCTCGGGCCCGCGCTGTCGGTGCTGGGCAGCGCGGACCAGGCGCGGCGGCGCATCCTGGCGGGAGCGGTGGTGATGGGGATGCTCATCTCCATCTACAACGCCTTCGCGCGAGCGGCGCTGGGCGCGGCGTTGCTCGTGAGCGTGGTGGCGTTGCTGCTGCTGGTCCAGGGCTCCGCGCGGAAGATGGGGCTGGCGCTCCTGTTCGCGCTGGTGGCCGTCGTCTCCATGAGCCCGGCCTGGCGCACGCGATTGGAGAAGGCGCTGGGCAACATCTATGGCGGAGAGCGCGAGCACGCCATGGCCGTGGGCTGGAGCCTGGTGCGTGAATACCCGCTGACGGGCGTGGGCTTCGGCAACCACAAGCCAGCGGCCCTGGCCACGCAGGACGAGACGGGCATCACCGACCTGCTGGCCACTGATTCGCACAACCTCTGGCTGACGGTGTGGGCGGAGACGGGCCTGGTGGGGCTGTTGCTGATGCTGGCGATGCACGCCCTGCTGGGGCGCGCCCTCATCCGGCGCTACCGCGAGGGCTCCATCGCGGCCACGGGCGCGCTGCTGTCCTGGGTGGGCTTCCACATCCTCGCGCTGGTGCACTACCTGCCGTTCCACTCCAGCGTGTACCTGTCCTTCTCGCTCATCTGGGGACTGGGGCTGTGCGAGGGCAGTGAACGCCTGCGCGGCCGGGAGGCCCGTCAGGGGCTCCTGGAGATGGAAGGCGCGTCCAGGCCCACGCCCTAGCGGCGAGGCGTCCCGCGCGAGCCTCCAGGCGCCGGGGACTCCAGCACGCGGCGGTAGACGGCCAGGGTGCGCCGGGCACAGTCGTCCCAGGTGAAGCGCGCCACGCGCTCCCGGCCCAGCTCCACCAGCTCCCGGCGCAGCGCGTCGTCGCGAAGCACGCGCAGCGTCGCTTCACGCCACGCCGCCGCGTCGTCCGGGGAGAGTCTCAACGCCGCGTTGCCCACGACCTCGGGCAGGGCCGTCGTATCCGACGCCAGCACCGGGCAGCCCGCGCCCATGGCCTCCAGGGCCGGCAGCCCGAAGCCTTCGTAGCGCGAGGGCAGCAGCAGCGCCGCCGCCGCGCCGTAGAACAGCGGCATCTGGTCCTCGGGCAGCTCCTCCAGATCGACCACGTTCTCGTGAAGCCCCAGTTCGTGCGCCACCGCGCCCTTGCCCGCCAGCAGCACCACGGGCACCGGCAGCTCCCCGGCGAAATCCTTCAGCAGCGCCAGGTTCTTGAAGCGCTTGGCGTTGCCCACCGCCGCCACGTAGCGCGCTGGCAGCTCGTACCGTTCGCGGAACGCGGCGGCCTCGGCCTGGGTCGGCGGCTGGAAGCGGGTATCCACTCCGTTGTGAATCACCTGGAGGCGGTAGGGCGACAGCTTGAGGTGCTTCGCGAGCTCGTCGCGCGAGAACTCGGACACCGTCACCAGCGCGGTGGCCCGCTTCGCGCGAGGGCCCACCACCACGCGGTAGTAGATGGACTGGGCCGGCGTGTACTGGTCTGCCAGCGCCAGGTGATTGGCGTCGTGGAGCGTGGCCACCAGCCGCCCGTTCCAGAAGAGGGGCAGTGAGAAGGACGTGGCGTGGAACGCATCCGGCGCCAGCTTCACCAGGTCCGCCGCGAGCGCCGGCTGCTCGAGGGGCGAAAGAAACCCGGCCAGCGCGCGGTGCAGCGGCATGCGCGGCGTCAGCTCACCCAGATCGGGCGCGAGCCCTTCGGGGGGCACCAACGCGGAGAAGTGCAGGTCGGGCGCGAGCACGGGCATCCGCCGCGCCAGCTCCAGGGCGTAACGGGCAATCCCATGCAGCCGGCCGCGCACCATGCGCAGGTCGAGGAGGACGTGGGCCACGGCCTCCGCGTACCACACGCGCGGCCTCCATGGGGGGCGGGCGGGCACGCGGGGCTTCATCGACGCTTGCCGCGCCGCGTGCACCCAGTGCTAGAAGCCGTGCCGTGAAGGTTGCCCTGGTCCACGATTGGCTCGTTACCCACCGAGGTGGCGAGCGTGTCCTTGATGCCCTCTGCGAAGTCCTGCCAGACGCGGACATCTACACGCTCATCCACAAGCCGGGCTCCCAGTCGCCGGCCATCGAGTCCCGCCGCATCTTCACGTCCTTCCTCCAGCACATCCCCGGCATCCACGCGCGCTACCGGCACTTCCTGCCGCTGATGCCGAAGGCCATCGAGTCCCTCCAGCTCCAGGGGAAGTACGACCTGGTCCTCTCCTCCAGCCACTGCGTGGCCAAGGGCCTGCGCACGCCGCGGGGTACGCCGCACCTGAGCTACGTGCACGCGCCCATGCGGTACATGTGGGACTTGTTCGACGACTATTTCGGACCCGGACGCACGGGCCTCCCGGTGCGCGCGGCGGCCCATGCCGTCCGGCCCTGGTTGCGCCGGTGGGACCGCCGGACGGCGGCGGGGGTCGATCGTTTCATCGCCAACAGCCGACACATCGCCGCCAAGGTGCAGCGCTTCTGGGGCCGCGAGGCATCGGTCATCCACCCGCCCGTCTCCTTGGAGCGCTTCGCCCAGGTCCCTCTAGAGGGCGGAGGCCAGGGCGGCTACTTCCTCTGGCTAGGGGCCTTCGCGCCGTACAAGCGATTGGACGTGGCGTTGGAGGCGTTCCGAAGCCTGGATGCACAGCTCTGGGTGGTGGGAGCGGGCCAGGAGGCCGCGCGCCTGGGCGCCGGAAACCTGCCTGAAAATATCCGCTTCCTTGGCAATGTCTTGGATGCGTCTCTCCCGGCGCTCTACCGAGACGCTCGCGCGCTCATCTTCACGCCCGAGGAGGACTTCGGCATCACCCCGCTGGAATCCCAGGCGGCGGGCCGGCCCGTCATCGCCTACGGGGAGGGTGGCGCGCTCGAGACGGTGACGGCGCGGACGGGAATGTTCTTCTCAGAACAGACACCGGAATCGCTCGCCGCCGCCGTGCGCCGGTTCGACGAATGGGAAGCAGGCTTTCGGCCTGAAGCCGCTCGCGCGCAGGCCGAGCGCTTCGGTCGCGCGCATTTCCAAAGTGCCATTCTTCGAGAGATTCGCTCGGTGCTGGGGGAGGTGTTGCCAGATTCCCCAGGCCCCGCAGCGGGACTGTGACTTCGCTGTCGCTCCTGTCTTGGTCTTTTGTGGGCAACAGGTGGACACCACCCCTGGCTGGGGGGGCGGGGCAGTCGCAACCCATTGTTTTCACGAATTTTTTCGTGCTAGCAAGCGCGGCTATCAAACGGTGATGGGCAAGCTGCGTGTCCGGATGAAGAGGGCGCGAGTCTTGCACAGGGGTGGCCACCCGTTGATTACGCCACAGGAGTACTTCGGTGTTCAGTCGTCTCCAGCGTTTCTACACGTCGATCAAAGTCGTCGCCGACATGGTGATGCTCGCGCTGGCATTCGTCCTCGCGTACGCCACGCGCTTCTCCGGCATCGTGCCCGTCACGGAGGGGATTCCTCCCTGGACGGACTCGTTCTTTTCGCTGCTGATGGTGCTCGTCATCTTCCCGGTGACGTTCCACCAGTCACGCCTGTACGGCACCAACCGTTCCCGGACGAATACGGGCGAGGTGTTCGAGGTATTCAAGTCCACCATCACCGCGGCGCTCATCCTCGTGGCGGTGACGTACTTCGTGCGCGAGCGCTACTCGCGCCTCACGCTGGCCATCTTCATCGTCTATGCGTTCGCGCTGGTGACATGCAGCCGGCTGGTGACTCGCTATCTGGTGAGTGAAATCCGGCGCCGGGGCCACAACCTCAAGTCCATCCTCGTCATCGGCGCGGGGGACCTGGGGCAGCGGGTCATCGAGACGGTGGAGCACCACCGCGAGCTGGGCTTTCGGGTGATGGGCGTGCTGACGCTGCACCCGGAGAAGGTGGGCCAGTACGTGAATGACGTGCGCGTCATCGGGCTCGTGGATCAGGTGAACGAGGTGCTGGATGCGCACCCGGTGGACCAGGTCATCCTCGCGCTGCCGCTGGAGGGCCATGCCCACGTCAAGGCGCTGATGGACAAGCTGGCCCTGCGCACCGTGGACGTGCGCGTGGTGCCGGACCTGTACCAGTACATCACCCTCTATGGTGGCCTGGAGGAGTTCGGCGGGCTGCCCATCATCCGTCTCCAGGGCGACCCGATGGAGGGCTGGAGCCGGGTGGCCAAGCGGGCCTTCGACATCCTCTTCTCGTTGCTGGCCATCCTCATCACCGCGCCGCTCATGGCCGCTACCGCGCTGGCGGTGCGGCTCACCAGCCGCGGGCCCATGCTCTACCGCCAGGAGCGCATGGGCATGGATGGGCGCACCTTCCCCATCCTCAAGTTCCGCACCATGTGCATCGACGCCGAGCACGGCGGCGCGATGATGGCTTGCCCGGACGACCCGCGGCGCACGGTGATTGGCACGTTCCTGCGGAAGTACTCCCTGGACGAGCTCCCTCAGTTTTTCAACGTCCTGCGCGGCGACATGAGCCTGGTGGGGCCGCGCCCGGAGCGCCCCGTCTTCATCGAGGAGTTCAAGCGGCAGATTCCGCGCTACCACCTGCGGCACAAGGTGAAGGCGGGCATCACCGGCTGGGCGCAAATCAACGGCTTGCGCGGCCAGACGTGCATCGAGAAGCGCATCGAGTACGACCTGTACTACATCGAGAACTGGTCGCTGCTGATGGACCTGAAGATTCTCGTTCGCACGGCGCTGGGCGGCTTCCTGTCGAAGAACGCCTACTGACGCCGCGAGCCCGAGCGGTGGCGCTTGCCACGGCTCGGGCCCGGGGGTTCAACGCCGCTGTGGGGTGACTACTGGATGTTCCACACCACGGTGCCGGTGCAGCTCCCGCTGGAGTAGCAGCCCGCGCGAATCTGCAGGGTGGTGGCCGTGGACGAGGTGTACGTCAGGCTGGAGCCACGGCCGCTGCACGCGTCGTCGTTGACCGCCGCCTGCGTGGCGCCGGCGAAGAGGCGCAGGTAGGTGTCGCCCGTGAAGGTCGCGCCTGTCACGCCGCAGGTGGCCACGGTGATGCTCTTGCCCGCGGCGATGGCGACGTCGTGGTTGGTGGTGTTCTGCTGCGCGCTGTTGGTGTTGCTGCCGCTGAAGTTGAAGCTCCCGCTGGTGGGGCCGCCTGAGCCGCCGGAGATTTCCCAGACGACGCGGCCGGTGCAGCTCCCGGTGGAGTAGCAGCCGGCGCGGACCTCGTGGTTGCCGGCGGTGGTGGCGGTGAAGGTGATGCTGGAGCCGCGGCCGCCGCAGGAGTCGTCGTTGGTGGCCACCTCGGTGCCGGCGGGGTTGCGCAGGCGCAGCCACGTGTCACCGGTGAACTGCGTCCCCGTGAGGCCACACGTCGCGACGGTGAGCGTCTGGCCCGCCGTCAGCGCGATGGTGTGATTGGTGGTGTTCTGCTGCGCGCTGTTGGTGTTGCTGGCGGTGTAGTCGAACGAGTTCTCCGGGGGCGGGGGCGGGG